>JBBQZG010000147.1:0-7107 GCA_038207945.1 Burkholderiales bacterium | reverse complement strand
GGTCTTGCTTGAGGGTGAAAGTGGCACAGGCAAAGACGTGATGGCCAAACTGATTCATGCCCATAGCCAACGGGCTCGCAAAGCTTTTTTGGAAGTGAATTGTGGCGGCCTGCCCGAGTCTTTGCTGGAAAGTCTGCTGTTTGGCTACGAGAAGGGGGCTTTCACCGGTGCCGCCCAGTCAAGCGCTGGCTTTTTTGAGAAAGCCAACGGCGGCAATTTGTTTCTGGACGAAATTGCCGACATGAGCCCCAAGCTGCAAAGCAGTCTGCTGCGCGTGTTGCAAGACCACAGTTTTTGCCGCATTGGCAGCACCCAGCCGCGCTCAACGGATTTTCGTCTGATCTGCGCCACCAACCGTTCTCTGGCTGGCGAGGTCAAGGCGGGACGCTTTCGCGAAGACTTGTATTACCGCATCAATGTGGTGGCGGTTCGATTGCCGCCACTGCGCGAACGTGAGGGCGACGTGTTTCGTCTGGCGGTGCATTTTCTTGAGCGGTTCAATGCCAAGTTTGCCAAGCAATGTGGTCCATTCACGCCAGCCGCGCTGGCCTCGTTGGAGTCTCACCCTTGGCCGGGCAATGTGCGCGAGTTACAGCATTGCATTGAACGTGTGGTGGCGTTGCAGCCTGGCGGCGTGATTGATGCGGTGCACCTTTGCCCGAGTTGTGGCACCAATGCACCAGCCGATCCCGTGGTTGTCAGTCCAACTGAGCATGAACTGATTTACCAGGAGGCGCGTGCAGACTTCGAGCGCGACTATTTGAAGCAACTTCTTAGTGCCGCAGATGGCAATGTCTCTGAGGCCGCCCGCATGAGCGGTATCCCGCGTCAGAATCTTTATGTCCGGATGAAGCGCTGGGGGTTTGTTACTGAATAACGACACCTGTCATGATTTGGTGATGATCTGTTGAAACTGTCAGTGCAGCTTTTTATTTCACGACATGTCTTTTAGGGCTTGAATCAAGGTTTTTGTCGTCACTTGGCGTATCTGTCACATTGGCATGTAGTTTGCGATATGAAATGTCATCGGGTCTTCACTCGATCCAAAATTTTCTTCACTGCACTACAAAAGTACCCTCCATGAAACTCTATCGCCAATCCATTTTTGTGAGTTCTGCACTTGCCTTGCTGTGCAGTTTTTCAAGCGCCTCTGCCGCGGTTGACGCGGATGCGGCCAAAGAACTGTTCAAAGACAACGATTGCACCAAATGTCACGCCGTCGACAAGACCAAAAAAGGTCCGGCGTTGAAGAAAATCGCTGAAAAATACAAAGGCAAAGCTGACGGTCAACAAAAACTCATTGCCAACTTCACCACAAGCCCCATGGTCAAGCTCGCGGACGGCACAGAAGAGAAGCACAAAGCTGTAGATACCAAGGATCCGGCACAGCTCAAGAATCTGGCGGACTGGGTCCTTGCCCAGTAGCACGCCAACACAGCCGATTTTCAAGGCTGATTCCGTATTGGACTGAACATCAACACCCTGGTTGTCACATGGATGTTGGTGCTCAGTCTGTTTTTTGAGTCGTAGAGCCCTGGCGCTTGTTTTTTCCTAAATTCTGATCATGCGATTCAAATCCATCCTGACACGCTTCCTTTTGCTTTTGCTTCTGGGTGTGTCTGGGAACGCTCTTGCTCAGACGCTTGACAACGCCACCTGCCTGACCTGCCACGATGGTAAAAAAGGCAAGCTGGAGACGACCGGTGCCGAGGGCAAGCCCCGCGAGTTGCATGCCGTTGCCTCCGACAAATTTGGCCAGAGCGTACACGCCAACATGACCTGTGTGGCCTGCCACACCGACATCAAAGACAACGCCGAAAACGCCAGTGCCCACGCCAAAGACCCCGCGCTCAAACTCGCCAAGGTCGATTGCGCGGGCTGCCACCAACAACTGTGGCAAGACGCCAAAAAAGCCGGCACCGCCCAGACCAAGCTCAAGCTTGAACTGGTGGCCAAAAACATCGAGGCCTATCAAGGCTCATTCCACGCCCGCCCCAACGCCGACGACAAGACCAAACCCAACGCTTCCTGCGACAACTGCCATGACACGCACAGTTTCAAGGTGCCCGTCAAAAACACCCCGCAGTATGACCAGTGGCGCTTGGGGCTCGCCAGCAACTGTGGCAAGAGTTGCCATGAAGACCAACTGGAGTCTTACGCCGACTCCATTCACGGCAAGGAAGTTCTGGAAAAGAACAACGTCAAAGCCGCCGTCTGCTCGGACTGCCACGGCGCCCACGCCATCTCCAACTCATCCGGCGACCCCTTCAAGCTGGCTGTCACCCAGCAGTGCGGCTCCTGCCACCAAGACAACCTGACAACCTACAAGGCCACCTACCACGGCCAGATCAGCACCCTGGGCTATGCTTACACCGCCAAGTGCTATGACTGCCATGGCAGTCACAAGATCCTGAAGGTGGACGACCCCAAATCCATGGTGCATGCCGACAACCGCATGAAAACCTGTCAGTCCTGCCATAGCGGCAAGAAAGACCTGGCGCTGGCCCCAGTTGGTTTTGCCACCTTCCAACCGCATGGCCATGCCGGTGACTTCAACAAGTACCCGCAGATTTGGGTTGCCTGGCAAATCATGGTGCAACTGCTGGTGGGTACCTTTGGCTTCTTCTGGCTGCACACTCTGTTGTGGTTCTACCGCGAATGGAAGGAACGCAGAGTGCGCAGCACCCAGCCGCACATCAAACTTGAGGCCCTGCCTGCGGGCGTGGCTGGCAAGCACATTCAGCGCTTCAGCCCGATCTGGCGTCTGGCGCATATCACCTTCGCCCTGAGTCTGATGATCCTCACGCTGACCGGCATTCCGCTGTTTTACCCGGAAGCGCCCTGGGCCAAACCGCTGATGTCTGCCCTGGGCGGGCCGCACATCGCAGGCACCATCCACCGGGTGAACGCAGTCATCTTTGCCGGTGTGTTCTTCTGGCACATCTTCTATATGGGCTACGGCATCATCCGGGATTGGAAGAACTTCAAGTTTTTTGGCCCGAACTCGCTGGTCCCCAATCTGAAGGACGGTCGGGACATGCTGGGCATGTTCAAGTGGTTCTTTGGCAAAGGCCCTCGTCCTCAGTTTGACCGCTGGACCTATTGGGAGAAGTTTGACTACTGGGCACCGTTCTGGGGGGTGACCATCATTGGCGTCAGTGGCCTGGTGATGTGGCTGCCCAACTTCTTCGGCGCGTTCCTGCCGGGTTGGGTCTTCAACGTGGCGGCCATCTTCCACGGTGAAGAGGCCTTCCTGGCGGTGGTGTTCCTGTTCACCGTGCACTTCTTTAACAACCATTTCCGTCCCGACAAGTTCCCCGTTGAGGTGGTGATGTTCACTGGCACGTTCTCGGTGGAAGAGTTTAAGCATGAGCATCCGCTGGAGTACCAGCGCCTGGTTGACAGTGGCGAATTGCAGGGTCGGTTGGTGGCTGCCCCGTCGCCGGACAAACTCACCGCTGCCAAGGTGCTGGCCTTCACGCTGATCGCAATCGGCTTGGCGCTGCTGACTTTGGTGGGGATCGGGTTCTTCACCAGCCTGTAACAGATGAGGATCTTTGGTCAAGCCAATCACCCCTCGGCACCTGTTGCGAGCGTGCTTATTTAGATTGATTTCTGTCAACGTACCACGGGTGCCAGACCTCACGGTCTGGTGATAAATTTTTTTTAACGCAGGAGAATGAAGATGAAAACGAAGTTATTTACCGTCGTGATGGGGACAGCCATGTTGGCCCTGTCGGGGTGCCAATCCGTGCAAGACAAGGTGTCTGCAGATACATTGGTGGCGGCCTTCACGAGCACCGCACCCGACTTGGCTGCCGGTGCATCCGATCCAGTCTGGGCCAAGACTGGCTCGGTGTCTGCAGCGCTGTCAGGCGGTGCCAACTTTGGTGCCGCTCCGGGTAAAAAAGGCAACAGCGCGGTCACCCTGAAAGCGGCCTATACCGCCGACATGCTCTACATGCTGATCCAGTACAAAGACCCGACCAATTCGGTTCGTCGTATGCCCTACCAGAAGCAGGCCGATGGGTCCTGGAAAAAGCTGAAAGACCCGGCAGACAAGGGTGGCGACGACAACATGTACTACGAAGACAAGTGGGCGATGCTGTGGCCAGTCAATGAGGCAACATCCAAGGTCTTTGACAATGAAGGCTGTGCCATGGCCTGCCACGAGGGTGAAACCAAACCCTATGGCAACAAATACACCAACTTACCAGGGCAATTGTTGGACATGTGGCACATGAAGGGTCAGCGCACGGGGCCGTTGGGCTTTTTGGACGACCAGTACACCGACGATACCCGGTATGACCCTAAAACCTCGCCCAATGCCGGCCGCAAGGGCGACCCGGGGCCAGTTGGTGGGGAGTACACCAACGTCCCACTGGTCACTGGCATGCCGCAGTTCATGGGACGTGACGCCAAGGCCACCAACGCCGGTGGCACCCACTACATCAAGCGCGGTGACGAAGTGGCGTTTGACGACAGCAAATTCAAAGCTGGCGATGAGGTTGCATCCATCATCATCAACCCACTGACAGGCACCGATCGAGGTGACGTGCGCGTGGCCAATAGCTACGCCAACGGCATGCACACCTCGGTCATCAGCCGCAAACTGGTGACGGGCAGCAAGTTTGACGTGCAGTTCTCTGACATGGGCAAACGCTATGGCTTTGGCTTTGCCGCCTTTGACAATGCGCAGGTTCGCCACGCCACACCGGAAGATCCCATGTTCTTGGTGTTTGGCAAGAAGTAAGCCCTGAGCGGTCAGCAGTGGGCAGCCACTGTTTTTCCGTCTCCCTGGCGTTGAGTTAACGTCGCAAGAAGGCTGATCATCATGATCAGCCTTCTGTCGTTTGGGCCGGTCTTCTCAGTTGCGCTGTCGTCTCATTTTGAGAATTACTGCGTTTTGCGATTCTCGACTAGGGTTAGTCCTAAGTGGTAACACGCGCCAAACTCCAACAATCGCTATGTAGAAAATTTCATAGGAACAGCATTGCACAGTTGCTGTTTGGTTTTTTCATATTACCCAGGAGACCCCAATATGCAAAAGGTGTTGCACATCAACGCAGACAAATGCACCGGCTGTCTGCAGTGCGAAATGGCTTGCGCGTTCGAAAACTACGGCACGTTCGCCACAGCCAAATCGCGCATCAAGGTATTCAACTTTCACCATACCGGCAAAAAGGTTCCTTACACCTGCACCCAGTGCGACGAAGCCTGGTGCCTGCATGCCTGCCCGGTAGAGGCCATCACGGTAGACAAACTTACGGGTGCCAAAGTGGTCAATGAGACAACCTGCGTGGGCTGCAAGGTCTGCACCATTGCCTGCCCGTTTGGCACCATCAACTACGTGCAGGAAACCGGCAAGGTACAAAAGTGCGACCTCTGCGGCGGCGAGCCTGCTTGCGCAGAAGCCTGCCCCACCAGCGCCATCACCTTCATTGATGCCAACTGGACCGGTTTGGGCAAGATGGAACAGTGGGCTGACAAGCTCGGCAACCAACCTATCGCAGCATAAGGAGCACACATCATGTCATGGGCTGGAAAAATCCTCCGCGTTAATCTGACTGCTGGTACGGTCACGTCTGAACCTCTCAACATGGACTGGGCGCAAGCCTACATCGGCTCGCGTGGCCTGGGTACCAAGTACCTGGTCGAAGAAGTCGACGCCAAAGTTGACCCGCTGTCTGCCGACAACAAAATCATCTGGGCCACCGGCCCGCTGACCGGCACCATGGCCTCCACCGGTGGCCGTTACACCGTCATCACCAAAGGCCCGTTGACCGGTGCCATTGCCTGCTCCAACTCGGGTGGCTACTGGGGTGCCGAGTTCAAGATGGCCGGCTGGGACATGGTCATTTTTGAAGGCAAATCGGACAAGCCGGTCTACCTCTATGTCAACGACGACCTGGCTGAACTGCGCGATGCGGCTCACTTATGGGGCAAAAGCGTCTGGGAAACCGAAGAACTCATCAAGAAGGGCCTGCAAGACCCGCTGACCCGTGTGTCGAGCATTGGCAAGGCCGGTGAAAACGGTGTGCTGTTTGCCGCCGTGGTCAACGACCTGCACCGCGCGGCGGGTCGCTCCGGTGTGGGTACTGTGATGGGCAGCAAAAACCTCAAAGCGATTGCGGTGCGCGGCACCAAAGGGGTGGGTAACTTCCACAACCCCAAGGCCTTCATGAAAGCTGTGAAAGAAAAAAAGAAAATCCTTGCCGACAATGCGGTGACCGGTCAAGGGCTGCCGACCTTTGGCACCCAGGTATTGATGAACGTCATCAATGAAGTTGGTGGCCTGCCCACCCGCAACCATCAGGATGTGCAGTTTGAAAGCGCCGCTGCCATTTCAGCCGAAGCCATGGCCACACCACGCGCCACGGATGGTAAAAAACAACTGGTGACCAATCAGGCCTGCTTTGGTTGCACCATCGCATGTGGGCGTATCAGCAAGATGGACGAGACCCATTACACCGTGGCCAACAAACCGCAGTACTGGGGTGCATCGGGCGGCCTTGAATACGAAGCCGCGTGGGCATTGGGCGCGGCCAATGGCGTCAAAGATCTTGAGGCACTGCAATACGCCACCATGATCTGCAACGAACAGGGCATTGACCCGATCAGCTTCGGGGCAACGGTAGGCGCGGTGATGGAGCTTTATGAAATGGGCGTGCTTACCAAGGAGCAATTGGGCATCGAAGCGCCCTTTGGTTCAGCCCATGCCATGACCTTTTTCGTTGAAGAAACCGTGAACGGCCGTGGCTTTGGCAAGGAAATCGGCCAGGGCTCCAAGCGACTGACCGCCAAGTACGGCCAGCCCGACCTGAGCATGACCAGCAAGGGGCAGGAGTTTCCGGCCTACGATGGCCGCGCCATTCAGGGCATTGGTCTGGCTTACGCCACCAGCAACCGGGGTGGTTGCCATTTGCGCGGCTACACCATCGCCTCTGAAGTGCTGGGCATTCCGGTCAAGACCGATCCGCTGGAGAGTGACGGCAAACCGGCACTGGTCAAGGCCTTTCAGGACGCGACTGCTGCGTTTGATTCCAGCGGTCTGTGCATCTTCACCACGTTCGCCTGGGGGCTGGCAGACCTGGCACCGCAAATGGC
>JBBQZG010000146.1:0-7273 GCA_038207945.1 Burkholderiales bacterium | reverse complement strand
ATGCCGTAAACGGTGACGGTGGGTGTGTTCATGCCCCACATCATGCCATTGCCGGGGTTTAGCCTGACCGCTTTGGGTGGCAAGCGCGCGGGTGGTGGACAATTCAGGGCTGTATGAAACCAATGCCCCAAACCCTTTCTGAATGGCTCGCCCACTGCGAGCAGCTCCACCCCGTCACCATTGACCTTGGCCTGGACCGCGTGCGCACCGTGGCCGAGCGCATGGGCATCCGCTTTGCCTGCCCGGTGATCACGGTTGCAGGCACCAACGGCAAGGGCTCGACCTGCGCCATGCTCGAATCCATCCTGATGCAGGCAGGCTACCGCACAGGGGTATACACCTCGCCGCATCTGGTGCATTTTCAGGAGCGACTTCGGCTCAATGGCGACCCTGTGAATGCTCTTGAATTGATAGCTGCCTTCGAAGGTGTGGAAAGGGCTAGAAGCTTAAATGATCAAAATATTTCATTGACCTACTTTGAATTCACCACGCTCGCCATTCTGGATGTGATGCGCCACAGTGCGCTTGACGTGGTGATCCTGGAGGTTGGGTTGGGCGGCCGCCTGGATGCGGTCAACATCGTCGAGCCCGATTGCGCCGTCATCACCAGCATTGATCTGGATCACATGGCGTTGCTGGGCGAGACCCGCGAGGCTATTGGCTACGAGAAGGCCGGCATCATGCGCACCGGTAAACCGGTAGTGGTGAGCGACCCGCTGCCGCCGCAGAGCGTGCTGGACCGGGCGCTGGAGGTGGGCGCCGACTTGTGGCGCGTAGGGCAAGATTTCAACGTGTCGGGCGACAAGCAACAGTGGAACTGGGCCGGGCGTGGCAGGCGTTACAGCGGCATGGCGTACCCGGCGCTGCGCGGCGCAAACCAGCTGGTGAATGCCGGCGGTGTGCTGGCCGCCCTCACTGCGTTGCGCGACCGCTTGCCGGTGACTGCGCAGGCGGTGCGCAATGGATTTGTGTTTGCCGAGCTGCCGGGGCGTTTTCAGGTTGTGCCGGGCCAGCCCACGCTGGTGCTGGATGTGGCGCATAACCCGCATGCGGCCGCAGCGCTGGCACTTAACTTGGACGCGATGGGTTTTTTCCCCACCACGCACGCGGTGTTTGGCGCCATGGCTGACAAGGATGTGGCTGCGTTGCTGAAGCGCCTGAACCCGCTGGTTGACAAGTGGTACTTCACTGACTTGCCCACGGGGCGTGCCGCCGGCGCGGCTGAGTTGATGCAGGCTTGGCAAGCTCAAAACACCCGCAAAGACGCCAGCGCCAGCACCCACCCGGATCCCGAGTCGGCGCTGCAAGCGGCCCTGGCTGGGGCAGACCCCGCTGATAGAATCGTCGTCTTCGGGTCGTTCTACACCGTAGGCGGCGTGGTCAAGGACGGGGTGCCCCGCTTGCAGGCCAAACATCTACCCTCCGCCTGATTTTTCCTGATTCTTACCGACTGATCCAGCATGGCTTTCTTCAAGTTCCGCAAAGCTGCCGACGAGTCCGCCAGTGCGCCACCCCAGCCGCTCAGCGTTGAGGCGATGCGTCAGCGTGCCAAGTACCGCCTGGCCGGTGCCAGCGTGCTGGTGTTGGCGGGGGTCATTGGGTTCCCGCTGTTGTTCGACAAACAGCCGCGCCCGATCGCGGTCGATACACCCATTGACATTCCGGACCGCAACAAGGTTGTGCCGCTGACCTTGCCAACAGGGCAGGCACCGGCCTTGTCGGCTGCATCCGCGCCGATTACCGTGCAGCCCGCAGTTGCGGCACCTGCTTCGGACAAGCCACCGCCATCCTCGATGGCGACCAATGAGCCGGGCGTGATCACTGAGGCTCCCGAAATAAATAAGCCGCAAGCCCCCGTTAAAAAAGCGGATGATGCTATAAAAAACGAAGTAAATAATGTGCTGAAACCTGCCAAGCCCGCGGATGCAGTCAAAGCACAAGCCTTGCTTGATGGCAAGGCGGTGGCTGCGCCAGCGGACGGTCGTTTTGTGGTGCAGGTGGGGGCGTTTGCAGATGCTGCGCGCGCGCAGGAGGTGCGTCAAAAGCTTGAGCGTGCCGGCCTGAGAACATACACCCATGTGGCTGAGACCAAGGATGGCAAGCGGATCCGCGTTCGGGTGGGGCCCTTTGCTGTCAAGGCGGAGGCTGAGAAAGCGGCTGAAAAAATCAAAAAACTGAATTTGCCAGCGGCGCTGCTGACCCTCTGACGCATTGACCATGCCTGCGCTGGACTGGATTTTTGCCGCTGTGCTGTTGCTGTCCATGTTGTTGGGCGCTTGGCGTGGCTTGGTGTTTGAGGTGTTGTCGCTGCTGAGTTGGGTTGCTGCTTTTGTGCTGGCGCAGGTGTTTGCGCTGGATGCGGCGAATTATTTGCCGGTGGCCAGTGGCAGTGACGCAATGCGTTATGCCGCGGGTTTTGTTGTGGTGTTTTTGGCGGTCGTCATACTGGGCAGCCTAGTGGCGGTGATCGTCAAAAAGCTCACGGTGGCAGTGGGCTTGCGTCCACTGGACCGGGCACTGGGTGCGGTGTTTGGGTCGGTTCGCGGCGTGTTGTTGCTGCTGTTGGCCACCGTTGTTGTGGGCTTGACCCCGATGAAATCCAGCCAAGCCTGGCAGGCGTCCGTGGGTGCGGAGGTGGCTTTATCGGTCTTGAAGGGTTTGAGGCCCGCTTTGCCGAGTGACATGGAAAAATTTTTGCCAGCCTGAACAAGTCGTTGAATCATGTCGTTGAAAAGATTGGAAAAGTATGTGTGGAATTGTTGGTGTTGTCAGTAACGCCCCGATAAATCAGCTCATTTATGACGCGCTGCTGCTGTTGCAGCACCGCGGCCAGGATGCTGCGGGCATCGTCACCCAGCAGGAGCGTAAATTCTTCATGCATAAGGCCAAAGGCATGGTGCGCGACGTGTTTCGTACCCGCAACATGCGCTCGTTGCCGGGCAACTGCGGCTTGGGCCAGGTGCGCTACCCCACGGCTGGCAATGCCTTCAGTGAAGAAGAAGCGCAGCCTTTTTACGTGAATGCACCCTTTGGCATTGTGTTGGTGCACAACGGCAACCTGACCAACGCCCACGCCCTGAAAGCCGAGTTGTTCAATGCTGACCATCGCCACATCAACACAGAGAGTGATTCAGAAGTGTTGCTCAATGTGCTGGCGCATGAAATTGAAGCCACCACCCGGGGTTTGCCACTGACACCCAACGATGTCTTTGAGGCTGTGCGAAAAGTACACAAGCGTATTCGTGGCTCATATGCCGTGATTGCCCTGATCGCCGGGCATGGTGTGCTGGCGTTTCGTGATCCGTTTGGCATCCGTCCGCTGTGCCTCGGTCGCACGGACGACACTTGGATGCTGGCCAGCGAATCGGTCGCCCTGGAAGGCACATCGCACCGCTTTGAGCGCAATGTGGAGCCTGGTGAGGCAGTGTTCATTGACCTGGCAGGCAACATACACGCCCAGCAATGTGCCGAGAATCCGGTACACAACCCCTGCATTTTTGAGTTTGTCTACCTGGCCCGACCTGATTCCGTGATGGACGGCATCTCGGTGTACCAGGCGCGCCTGAATTTGGGTGAAACCTTGGCCAAGCGTGTCATCTCGACTGTGCCGCCCAATGAGATTGATGTGGTGATCCCGATCCCTGAGTCCAGTCGTCCCAGCGCCGCACAGCTGGCGCAGTTGCTGGGTTTGCCATACCGCGAGGGTTTTGTGAAAAACCGTTACGTCGGCCGCACTTTCATCATGCCGGGGCAGAGTGTGCGAAAAAAATCGGTGCGCCAAAAACTGAACGTGATTGCCAGCGAATTCAAGGGCCGTAACGTGTTGTTGGTGGATGATTCCATTGTGCGGGGCACCACCTCCAAAGAAATTGTGCAAATGGCGCGTGACGCCGGTGCGCGCAAGGTTTATATGGCCAGCGCGGCACCGCCGGTGCGCTACCCCAACGTGTATGGCATTGACATGCCCACGCCGCAAGAGCTGGTGGCGCACAACCGTACGGTGGAAGAAATTCGGGAAATCATTGGCTGCGACGCACTGATTTACCAGGACGTGGACGGCATGAAGAAGGCCATTGGTTCGCTCAACCCGATGATCAAAAATTTTGACGCGTCCTGCTTTGACGGCGTGTATGTCACCGGTGACATCACGCTGGAAGACATCATTCGCCTCAACGCCAGCCGTGTCGGTGGCGATGAAAACCAGGAGGAGACCTCCCGCTTGGCCCTGCCCAACCATGAAGACTGATCATGACGGCAAAAAAGCTCCCAGATAACCTGCACCGCGACACGCTGGCGGTGCGTGCCGGCATCGAGCGCAGCCAGTACGGTGAAAACTCTGAAGCCCTGTACCTGACCAGCAGTTTTGTGCAGCCTGATGCCGAAACCGCCCGCAAACGTTTTGCCAATGAGGAAGACGGCTACACCTACACGCGCGTCGGCAACCCGACCGTGACGGGCATGGAACAACGCCTTGCCGCACTGGAAGGCACAGAGGCTGCAATGGCCACTTCAAGTGGCATGTCGGCCGTGTTGCTGCTGGGCATGGGCCTGTTGCACGCCGGCGACCATGTGGTGTGTTCTCAGTCGGTGTTTGGTTCCACCTTGCGCCTGTTCGCGGTTGAGTTTGCCAAGTTTGGCGTCGAGACCACCTTTGTGTCGCAAACCGACGTGGCTCAATGGCGCGCGGCGCTCAAGCCAAACACCAAATTGCTGTTTGCCGAGACGCCTACCAACCCGTTGACCGACATCTGCGACATGGCGGCACTGGCAGAGGTGGCGCACACCGGTGGTGCGTTGTTGGCCGTGGACAACTGCTTTTGTACACCCGCGCTGCAACGCCCGACCGAGTTCGGTGCTGATTTCGTGATTCATTCCGGCACCAAATACCTGGACGGTCAAGGCAGGGTGGTCGCAGGCGCCATTTGCTGCAGCCAAAAATACGTCAACGACGTATTTTGGCCGATCAACCGCACGGCCGGCATGGTGTTGTCGCCTTTCAATGCCTGGGTCGTGACCAAAGGGATGGAGACCCTAGCCATTCGCATGCGCGCGCAGTGCGACAGTGCGCTGGCATTGGCCAAATGGTTGCAAACCCAGCCCAATGTGGCGCATGTCTATTACCCCGGCCTGGCCTCGCACCCGCAGCACGACCTGGCCATGCGCCAGCAAAGCGGTCTGGGCGGTGCAGTAGTGTCATTTGACGTGCGCGCATCTGATGCAACGCAAGCTCGCCGGCGCGCGTTCCATGTGATTGATAGCACGCTGGTGTGCTCCGTGACCACGAATTTGGGTGACGCCAAAACCACCATTGCCCACCCGGCCACGACCTCGCACGGCCGCCTGTCCGAGGCTCAGCGTCAAGCCGCCGGCATCGGCCAGGGCCTGATCCGCATCGCTGTCGGCCTGGAATATCTTGACGACATCAAAGCCGACCTGACCCGCGGCTTGCAACAACTAGACACACTGCAATGACCAAAACCCGCACACGCTTCGCGCCGTCACCCACCGGCTTTATTCATCTGGGCAATATCCGGTCTGCCTTGTACCCATGGGCCTTTGCACGCTCGACCGGTGGCGACTTTATTTTGCGCATTGAGGACACTGACCTGGACCGTTCTACCCAGGCGGCCGTTGATGTGATCATTGGGGGTATGAGCTGGCTGGGGCTGGATTACGACGAAGGCCCGTTTTACCAAATGCAGCGCGTGGACCGCTACAAAATGGTGTTGGCTGAGTTGCAGGCCGCTGGCCAAGTCTACCCATGCTACATGAGCATGGTGGAGCTGGACGCCTTGCGTGACAGCCAAACCGCGGCCAAAGAAAAACCGCGCTACGACGGCACCTGGCGACCCGCACCCGGCAAAACCTTGCCTCCCATCCCCGAAGGCGTGCAGCCGGTGTTGCGCTTCAATAACCCGCAAGGCGGCTCGGTGGTGTGGGAAGACAAGGTCAAAGGTCGCATTGAGATCAGCAACGATGAGCTTGATGACTTGGTGATTGCCCGCCCTGACGGCACCCCCACCTATAACTTCTGCGTGGTGGTGGATGACATCGACATGGCGATCACCCATGTGATCCGCGGTGACGACCACGTCAACAACACACCGCGCCAGATCAACATCTTTAACGCCCTGGGCAAAGTGCCGCCGGTGTATGCACATTTGCCGACCGTGCTCAATGAGTTGGGTGAAAAAATGAGCAAGCGCAATGGTGCCAAGCCGGTGACGCAGTACCGCGAGGAAGGTTACCTGCCTGACGCCATGGTGAACTACCTGGCGCGTCTGGGCTGGAGCCACGGGGACGACGAAATCTTCAGCCGGACGCAATTCCTGGAATGGTTCAACCTGGACCATCTGGGCAAGAGCGCTGCGCAGTTCGACGAAGCCAAGCTGCGCTGGGTGAATGGCCAGCACATCAAGATCACGCCCGATGACGTGCTGGCACCTTTGGTACAGGCACAATTGCATAAACGCGGCATTGCAGCAGACGAACGCCTGCCACGCATTTGTGCGCTGTTCAAAGACCGTTGTGACACCACCGTCGTGCTGGCCGACTGGGCTGCCGTGTTTTATGCGGACGTGCAACCAGCTGAAGCTGACATCGCCCAGCATGTGACAGACTTGGTCAAACCCGCATTGGCCACGCTGGCTGAAAAACTGGCCGTCTGTGTGTGGGACAAGGCCAGCATTGCCGCAGTCATCAAGGATGTGCTGGCGGCTTGCAGCCTGAAAATGCCGCATTTGGCCATGCCTGTGCGGGTGTTGGTGGCAGGAAACACGCACACACCGTCTTTGGATTCAATACTTGAACTGTTTGATCGTGAAAAAGTCATCAGCAGATTAAAAACAGCCTGAAATTCACGCTATAATTTGAGGCTTGGAAATCAACACTGCTTCTTAATAAAGCAATGTCGTAGAGGGGGGTATAGCTCAGCTGGGAGAGCGCTTGCATGGCATGCAAGAGGTCAGCAGTTCGATCCTGCTTACCTCCACCAAAGTTTCCAAGAATGACGGAAGTCCAAAGGTTATGACCCCATCGTCTAGAGGCCTAGGACACTACCCTTTCACGGTAGGTACCGGGGTTCGAATCCCCGTGGGGTCGCCAGGTTGCTGAAAAGTAACACGGCGCAAGTCAGTAACGGTTTGTCTGCAAAGACAAATGACTTGGCTCGAAAGAGTAAACGTTAGCTACCAGGAGTGGTAGTTCAGTTGGTTAGAATACCGGCCTGTCACGCCGGGGGTCGCGGGTTCGAGTCCCGTCCGCTCCGCCATAT
>JBBQZG010000145.1:0-7389 GCA_038207945.1 Burkholderiales bacterium | reverse complement strand
GACCGGCGCCATGCAAACCGTGCGCTACAACGGCTACCCCGCCATGCGCATCAGCGGCAGCGCCGCCCCCGGCTTCAGCACGGGTGCCGCGCTGACTGAGATGGAAGCGCTGGCCAGCCAGTTGCCAGCGGGCTTTGGTTTCGAGTGGACCGGCACCTCGCGCGAGGAAAAACTGGGTGGCTCACAAGCCATGATCCTGTACGCATTTGCGATTTTGTCGGTGTTTTTGTGCCTGGCGGCCTTGTATGAAAGCTGGACCATTCCGCTCGCGGTGGTACTGGTGGTGCCCCTGGGCGTACTGGGGGTGATTTTGGCGACGCTGCTGCGCGCCTACTCAAACGACGTGTACTTTCAGGTCGGCCTGATCACCATCATTGGTTTGTCGGCCAAAAATGCGATTTTGATCATCGAGTTCGCCAAAGACCTGCAGGCCCAGGGCAAGAGTGTGGTGGCAGCTGCGCTGGAAGCCGCGCACCTGCGATTCAGGCCGATCTTGATGACCTCCTTGGCCTTCACGCTGGGCGTGTTGCCGCTGGCCCTGTCCAGTGGCGCGGGGTCTGCCAGCCAGCGCGCCATTGGCACCGGGGTGATTGGCGGCATCCTGACCGGCACCGCGCTGGCGGTGGTGTTTGTGCCGATCTTTTTTGTGGTGGTGCGCAGCCTGTTCAAGGACAACGCGCGCCAGCAGGCAGTGCATGCCGCACAAGCGGAACACATGGGAGTGCATTCGCATGAGTAATAAATTTATGACTTTTAGACCTCTAGCCCTTATAGGTATTGCGCAAATAGCTATTTTTTCAATAGCAGGCTGCTCCCTCATGCCAACTTACGAGCGACCCATCGCGCCGGTGGCTGCGCAGTGGCCCGAGTCAGCCCGCGTCAATGCGAGTGCGACGTCAGGCAGCGCGGCACCACTGGCCTGGCAAGACTACTTCACCGACCCCACGCTGCGCCAGCTCATTGAGACGGCGCTGACCAACAACCGCGACCTTCGCGTGGCCCTGCTCAACATCGAGTTGGCCAAAGCGCAACTCGGCATACGCCGCGCCGACCAGTTCCCCACGCTCAACGCCGCCGCCACCGGGTCGCGCACCCCCGACAGCAGCGGGTCCATCAAAAGCGCCTACACCGCGGGGCTGACCGTCACCGCCTATGAGCTTGATTTTTTTGGCCGTGTCGCCAGCCTCAAGGAACAGGCACTGGCCCAGTACCTGGCAACCACCGAGGCCAGCCAGACCACCCGGATCACCCTGATTGCCACAGTCGCGCAAAGCTGGTTGAGCCTGTTGGCTGACGAGGAACTGCTGGCGGTCTCGCGGCAAACCATGGGCTCCCGTGAAGAATCCCTCAAATTGGTGGAACTCAAAATCAAGCACGGCGCAGCATCTGACTTTGAGCTACGCGGCGCGCAAACCCTGTTGGAAAGCAACCGCGTCACGCTGGCCCAACAAACGCGCCAGCGTGCGCTGGACGAAAACGCCCTGGTGCTGCTGTTGGGCCAACCCCTGACTGACGCCAGCCGGGCGCAGTTGACGCAGCAGAACCTGAATCAACTGCAATTGGCTGAGTTGCCCGCCGGGCTACCGTCCGACCTACTCACACGCCGCCCCGACATCCGCCAGGCCGAGCAGAGTTTGATTGCCAGCAACGCCAACATTGGCGCGGCCCGCGCCGCGTTTTTCCCGCGCATCAGCCTCACCGCCGGGGCCGGATCCGCCAGCTCGGAACTCTCGGGCTTGTTCAAAAATGGCTCATGGGGCTGGACACTGGCACCGCAACTGGTGCTGCCCATTTTTGACGCCGGTCGCAACCAGGCCAATCTGGATGCGTCCAGGGTCGGGCGCGACATGGCTGTCGCGCAATATGAAAAATCTATCCAGAACGCCTTCCGTGAAGTGGCCGATGCCCTGGCCAGCCGCGCCACCCTGGTTCAGCAACTGCAAGCCAGCCAGGCACTGCTGGACGCGGAAACCTCGCGTAGCGCCCTGACACAACTGCGGCTCGACAATGGTGCCGCCAGCCAGCTCGACTGGCTGGATGCCAAACGAAGCCTGTTTGTCGCCCAGCAGGCGCTGGTGCAAACCCGGCTGGCCTATTTGCAGAACCAGATTGCGCTGTTCAAGACGCTGGGCGGTGGGACCCAACTGCCAGCCGCTGCCGCCACAAATTGAGCCGCGCTGGCCCTCAATGTTGTCCGTTGCCGGTCGTCAAGGGATCAAAGCAACTGGTCGGACTGCACGACCTTGACGCCCGATTCACCCGCCAGCGCGGACTCAAGCAAATGCTGGGCGACACGCTGCGCGGGCACCACACGGTAACGCCGTGGCATCAGTGGCCCGAACGCTTTTGACACCCAGATGGCCATGTGCTCGGCTGGCCGACTTTCCTGACGGTGGCCATCCAGCAGGCCAGGGCGAATCAGTGTCAGTGACGGGAACGTCATGGCCCGCAAGGCTTGTTCCAGTTCACCCTTGGTTCGCGAATAAAACACCGTCGACGCAGCATCAGCACCCAAGGCCGAGTTGAGTGCATAACTTTTTGCGCCATGCAGCAGTGACAGCCTGGCCACTTGCAGCGGCAGTTCCAGGTCGATTTTGCGAAAGGCTTCCTGAGTCCCAGCCTTGGCCATGGTGGTCCCCAATGCGCACACCACCGCATCCGCCTTCCACCAATCGGCATCCGGGGGCAAGTGCTCAAAGTCAACGACAGGGTTGATGAGTTTGGCATGTGCCGGCAAAGCGCGCCGTGTGGGTGCAGTGACACAAGCCACACGTGTGTCCGCGAGCGCAAGCTGCAAAACATGTTGACCAACCAGCCCTGTGGCACCTAAAAGCAATAGCGTTTTCAGTTGAGCTCCTCAAGTTTTCAAGATCCGCTGATTGTCGCGAACAGCATAGCGACCGAAGTCCCATCTCATGACAAAGCCTTTATGTACGCAATCGCACAGATGACAGCACGCTGACGCCATAACATTTAGCACAGAGTCGTCAATTGACTTTTTTTCGAAACCATTCGCTCACTTTCAACGGAGAACCACCATGAACAAGAATCAAGTCAAAGGCACTGTGAAAGACCTCGCTGGCAAAGTCCAGGAGGAAGCCGGAAAACACCTTGGCAACAAAGTGCAAGAGGCCAAGGGCATCCACAAGCAAGTCACCGGCAAAGCAGAAAAGCGGCTGGGCGATGCCAAGGAGGTCGTTGAGCGCGCAAAAGATGCCGTCAAGGATGCCGCCCAACGTCGTTAAAGACAAGCACCATACGCACTGAAGGAAATCCATGCTGAAATCACGCGAAGGCCAAAAAGTCCCGAATGTCACATTTCCCATCAGGGTTGATGGCGAATGGCAGAAGGTTGACAGTGACGCCCTGTTCAAAGGCAAAACGGTGGTGCTGTTTGCATTGCCGGGCGCCTTCACACCCACCTGTTCCAGCAGGCACCTGCCTCGTTTCAATGAGCTGGCCGATGTGTTCAAGGCAAATGGCGTCGACAGCCTAATCTGCCTGTCGGTCAATGACCCGTTTGTGATGGACACATGGCAGACGGCGCAGCATGCCGAACACATCCAGTTCATCCCCGACGGCAATGGCGAATTCACTGACGGCATGGGCATGCTGGTGGACAAAACGGCGATTGGTTTGGGCAAACGCAGCTGGCGATATTCCATGCTGGTGAAAGATGGCCTGATTGAAAAAATGTTCATCGAGCCGCAGGAACCGGGCGATCCTTTCAAGGTGTCGGATGCCGACACCATGCTGAACCACATCAACCCCAAGGCCAGCGCCCCGCCGCGTGTCACCTTCTTCAGCCAACCGGGCTGCCAGCACTGCGCACGCGCCCGCAAGATGCTCGTTGAGAAGGGATTTCGTTTTGAAGAAATCGAGTTGGGCAACCACGGCGTCAGCTACAGCTCCCTGCAGGCCGTGAGTGGTCAAGGCACCACGCCTCAGGTGTACATCGATGGTCAACATGTCGGCGGCGCCGACGAGCTGGCGCTCTTGCTGGCCAAGTAAACTGACCCACTTTACCTCCAGACTGCCATGACACCACTTGACGTCGAAGTTGCCATTGTCGGTGCCGGTACCGCCGGTATGGGCGCATACCGGGCCGCCCGCGCCCACGCCAATTCGGTTTTACTGATCGAAGGTGGTGTCTATGGCACCACCTGTGCCCGCGTCGGTTGCATGCCCAGCAAATTGCTGATTGCGGCCGCCGAGGCCGCGCACCACGCGCGCCATGCACCAGCTTTCGGGGTGCAAGTGCCAGTGGTCACAGTGGACGGGGCGGCGGTGATGGCGCGCGTGCAGCGCGAGCGCGGCCGCTTTGTCGGCTTTGTACTGGAAGCGATTGACGCCATTGCGCCAGGCGACCGATTAACCGCCAAGGTCAAGTTTCAGGATGCCCACACCCTGATCACCGAGCACGGTCAACTGGTTCATGCCAGGCGCATCGTCATTGCCACTGGCAGCGTGCCTGTGCTGCCGCCGATCCTGAAAGGGCTGGGGGCGCATTTGCTGACCAATGAAAACATTTTTGACCTGCCGACCTTGCCGACGAGTCTGGCGGTGTTTGGCCCTGGCGTGCTGGGGTTGGAACTGGCCCAGGCCATGAGCCGCCTGGGCGTGCGGGTCAAGGTGTTCGGCGTGGGCGGCGGAATTGCTGGCATTCAGGACCTGGCCATTCGCGACTACGCCAACACGGCCTTCAACCACGAGTTTTACGTCGACGCTTCGGCCGAGGTGAAGTCCGTCAAGGAAACGGCCAGCGGCGTCGAAGTCAACTACCTGCATCGTGACGGCATCTGGAAAACCGAGCCGTTCGACTATGTGCTGGCTGCCACCGGCCGGGTACCCGCTGTGGCTGGCCTTGGCCTGGAACACACAGGCTTGAAGTTGGACGATCGCGGCGTGCCACTGTTTGACCGTTTCACGCTGCAGTGCAGTGACAGCACGGTTTTTATTGCCGGAGACGCCAGCAACGACAGTCCCCTGCTGCATGAAGCGGCCGACCAGGGCCGCATCGCGGGCGAGAACGCCGCGCGTTTCCCCGACATCCGGCCCGGCCTGCGCCGCACGCCGCTGGCGGTGGTTTTCACTGACCCGCAAGTGGCATCGGTTGGCCTCAACCTGAAACAGCTGGACCAGCACTACAAGGATCGCTTTGCCGTGGGCATCGTGTCTTTTGAGGACCAGGGGCGCAGTCGGGTCATGCTGCGCAACCAGGGCCTTTTGAAAGTTTATGGCGAACTGGGTAGCGGCTTGTTTCTGGGGGCGGAAATGTTCGGCCCCACCGCCGAGCACATCGGGCATCTGCTGGCCTGGGCGGCGCAACAACGCATGACTGTCTCGCGCATGCTGGACATGCCGTTCTACCATCCGGTCATTGAAGAAGGGCTGCGCACCGCCCTGCGCGACCTCAACCACAAGCTGCACCTTGGGCCGCAAATGGTTGAGGCTTGTATGGATTGCGGGCCTGGCGCTTGAGCTTGCCGTGCTGGTACGCGGCGTCAGGCAAACGCCAATGGCTTGAATCTTGCGTGCGCTTGGGTCATGAACCCAAGTTTGCGAATCGTTGTCGTCGCGCCTGACCTGGAGATCACCGATCCGGAGGACGAGCAAGCCATTGCCCAGGCCGAACGCTCGCGCAGTCTGCGCATTGGCCTGCTTGAAAACGGCTTCAACCTGATCGCCAGCCTACCCGCCGATGTGTTTCTGACCGAGCGCATTGCCCAGCTGCAGCCCGACCTGATCATTGTGGACGCCGAAAGTGACGCCCGTGACGCGCTGGAGCATGTGGTGATGGCCACACGCGAAGAACGTCGACCGATCGTCATGTTCACCAACGACGCCGACACCCGCGATGTGAAACACGCGGTGGCGGCAGGCGTGTCTGCCTACATCGTGGCCGGTCTGTCGCCGGCGCGCATTCGTCCAATTCTGGACGTGGCGCTGGCACGCTTTGACCACGAACAGGCGCTCCTGCAAACGCTGGCCAGCACCCAGAGCGAGCGCGATGAACTCAGCGCCGAGCTCAAAAACCGCAAGCTGATCGACCGCGCCAAAGGCCTGCTGATGCAGCGCCAAGGCTTGAGCGAAGACGAGGCGTTCATGAAAATGCGCAAAACCGCCATGGACAAAGGCCTGAAACTGGCCGACGTGGCGCAGCGCATGCTGGATGTGGCAGACTTGATGGGCTGACTTGGCGCGCGCCCCGCAGCGCAAGGGGCGCAGCAACCCCTCCGTTTGAGATGGATCTTGCGGCAAGCTTTGAAAGAACCCCTTGGCAACACTGGTTGATAAATGGCGCAGCTATTGGCGCACAAACTGGAAAAGTCACGCGAAGACACTGGTGTTTGCGGTGCTCATTCTGGCGGCTGTTCAGGTCTGGCAGACCCGTGACGTGCCAAGCGGTCCGGCGCCAAATTTTGAGCTGACCTTGCTGCAGCCGGATGGCAGCACAAGCACCACAAGTTTTGAGGCATGGCGCGCCCGCTACCCAAACCAGCCTGTGGCCCTGCACTTCTGGGCCGACTGGTGCCCCATTGCCGAACCGAAGAAAACAGCATCACCCGCCTGAGCGCCGACTGGCCGGTGCTGACCGTGGCCATGCATTCAGGCACGCCCGGCCAAGTGCACCAGGTGCTGCAGCAACGGCAATTGCCATGGCACACCACCCTCGACACGCGCGGCAGTGTGACGCAAGCCTATGGGTTCAAGGGGGTTCCGGCGTTTGTGGTGGTTGACGCCCAAGGCCATTTGCGCACGCCCAGCATGGGCTACACCAGCGAAATCGGCATGCGCTTGCGTTTGTGGTGGGTGCGCCTGATCGCCGCCTAGGCAGGCGGCCCACTGACCTTGGTGCACCTTGACCCAACGCATGGCTTGGTTATTTTGGTGCACCGCACAATTTCAGTGCAAGCCACACACAAACAATCATTTATAAGTATTCAGGCTGTAGCCTTTGTTTAAATTGCTTGTACAGCTATAAAAAACGTAGCATTTTGAAAACAGCGCGCAAACCAGCTCCCGCAAAAATAGCTGGCACAGTCATTGCTTAAGTTTCTGTGAGACCACTGAAGGTCATTTGACAGACACCACCCAACGGCGGGTAGCGTCTGCCACACCGGACAAAGGCGTCCCCACTTGCATCGTGACTACCCAGACCCCAAATGTGGTCAGCACCGGTCGGCGCAGCTGATAGAGACCGGGACGCAAACTGCACTTGAAGGCGTTTTGCTGGCAGGCAACGTCAGTGCCCAGGGCTGGATCACCACCTTGCGCAAGGAATCCTTGCCAGCCCACGCCTATGGCCGGGGTGAACGTGGCTAGTTTCAGTGGAAGCCCCGGTGCGCCGCAAGCCCTGTCGCCAGTGAAATTGGCGCAAAAATCGCC
>JBBQZG010000144.1:0-7395 GCA_038207945.1 Burkholderiales bacterium | reverse complement strand
AATCGGGTTGGCACCGGCTTCGGCAATGTGGTAGCCGGAAATGGACACGCTGTAGAAGTTGCGCACGTTGTGGTGTACAAAATAGCTGGCAATGTCTCCCATGACTTTCAGGCTGAATTCGGTGCTGAAGATGCAGGTGTTTTGCCCCTGGTCTTCTTTCAGAATGTCGGCCTGCACGGTGCCGCGCACATTGGCCAGCACCCATTCGCGGATTTTTTGGGCTTCGGTATCGGTGGGTTCGCGGCCGTTGTCGGTGGTGAATTTTTCCAGGTTCTGGTCAATCGCCGTGTTCATGAACATGGCCAGAATGCTGGGTGCCGGGCCGTTGATGGTCATGCTGACGCTGGTGGTGGGGCTGCACAGATCAAAGCCGCCGTACAGCACCTTCAGGTCGTCGATGGTGGCAATGGACACGCCCGAGTTGCCGACCTTGCCGTAGATGTCCGGGCGCGGATCGGGGTCGTTGCCGTAGAGCGTGACCGAGTCAAACGCGGTGCTCAGGCGCTTGGCATCCATGCCGGAACTGAGCAGCTTGAAGCGTTTGTTGGTGCGAAACGCATCCCCTTCACCGGCGAACATGCGCGTGGGGTCTTCGTTTTCGCGCTTGAAGGCAAAGGTGCCGGCGGTGTAGGGGTAGCTGCCGGGCACGTTGTCGAGCATCAGCCACTTCAAAATTTCGCCGTGGTCCTCAAATTGCGGCAGGCAGACCTTGCGGATGGTGGTGCCGCTCAAGGACTTGGTGGTGAGTGCGGTGCGGATTTCCTTGTCGCGGATTTTCACCACGTATTCATCACCTGCGTAGGCGGCTTGCATGGCAGGCCATTGGGCCAGCAGCTTGGCGCAAGCCGGGTCTTGGGCGGAGGCGCGCGTTTTGGCGAGCTGTTGCACGGTGCCATAAGCCCCTGGCTTGGCCGTGCCGTCTTTGCCTGGGTCGTGTTCAATCAGCATCTGAGCGGTGGCGTTGAGCTGCTGAATCTCGCGCGCCAAACGGGCCTGCGCACGGGCTTTTTTCTTGTAGCTGCGTACGGTGTCGCTGATTTCTGCCAGGTAGCGGGTGCGTGCAGCCGGCAGCACCGGGGTTTGGTTGGTGCTGTGGCGCACGTTGACGCTTGGCAAACTACCCTCAAGTACGGGCATGCCCAGCTCGGCCAGGCGCACTTTCAGGGCTTGGTAGAGCGCGGTGACGCCGTCGTCGTTGAAGCGCGCGGCCATGGTGCCAAACACCGGCATTTGGTCAGTGGGCACCGTCCAGGCTTCTTTGTTGCGCTGCACCTGTTTGGCCACGTCACGCAGCGCGTCAGCGGCGCCTTTGCGGTCGAATTTGTTGATGGCGATGAACTCGGCAAAGTCGAGCATGTCGATTTTTTCAAGCTGGCTGGCCGCGCCAAATTCGGGCGTCATCACGTACATGGGCACGTCCACATGCGGCACGATGGCCGCATCGCCCTGGCCAATGCCCGAAGTCTCGACGATGATCAAATCGAAGCCTGCCACTTTGCAGGCGGCAATCACGTCAGGCAGGGCGGCGCTGATCTCGGAGCCGAAGTCACGTGTGGCCAGACTGCGCATGAAGACGCGTTGGCCCTGGCTCCAGGGGTTGATGGCATTCATGCGGATGCGGTCGCCCAAGAGTGCGCCACCGCTTTTGCGCCTGGACGGGTCAATGGAGATCACGGCGACACGCAAGGCATCGTTCTGGTCCAGCCGCAAGCGGCGAATCAGTTCATCAGTGAGCGACGACTTGCCTGCGCCACCGGTACCGGTGATGCCTAGAACTGGTATCTTTTTTGTAGCTGCCTGCGCTTTTATATCAAGGGCTAGAGCACTAAAAGGCTTAGAAAGATCACCTTTGGTCTGACCCGCGGCGGCCTCATTCTCGAGACCGGTGATGAGCTGTGCCAGCGCGCGCCAGCTCATTTCGGTGTGACCCTGAATCGCCTCGATCGCGGTTGGGGCGTAGTGGGTCAAATCTTGGTCGCAGCGCTTGACCATGTCGCCAATCATGCCGGCCAAGCCCATGCGCTGGCCGTCTTCAGGGCTGTAGATGCGCGCAACGCCGTAGTCCATCAACGCCTTGATTTCGCTGGGTACGATGACGCCGCCACCGCCTCCAAACACCTGGATGTGTGCGCCGCCGCGGCTCTTGAGCAAGTCCACCATGTATTTGAAATACTCCACATGCCCGCCTTGGTAAGAGCTGATGGCGATGCCCTGCGCGTCTTCCTGCAGGGCGGCGGTCACGACTTCATCGACCGAGCGGTTGTGACCCAGGTGGATCACCTCCGCGCCCATGCTTTGCAATATGCGGCGCATGATGTTGATGGCGGCATCGTGGCCGTCAAACAGGCTGGCAGCGGTGACAAAGCGCACCTTGTGGGTAGGGCGGTACTGGGCGAGGGCTTTGAAGTCTGCGGACAGATCAGTCATGTGGGGTGTCTCCGTTGGGATACGTTTAAATTATTGGCTTAACCAGTGATCAGACTAGGCTTGGCTGACTTGACGTTGACGTTGACGTAAACGTCAATCTTAGCGTTTTAGCAAAACAAGGGGCGCCCGCGCGCCCCTTGTTGATCATCCGCGCGCCATGTCGGCCGATTATTTGTACAGCACCCCAGGCAGCCACATGCCGATTGCTGGAAACTGGTACAGCAAAAAGATGGCGAAAACCTGAATGCCCATGAAAGGCAGCATGCCAGCAAAGATTTGATTCAGCGTCACATGTGGCGGGCTCACGCCCTTCAGGTAAAAGGCCGCCATCGCCACCGGCGGACTCAGGAAGGCCGTTTGCAAGTTCAGCGCGACCAGCAGGCCGAAGAACAGTGGATCAATGCCGAAGTGTGGCAGGAGCGGAATGAAGATCGGCATGAAAATCACGATGATCTCGGTCCACTCCAGCGGCCACCCCAGCAAAAAGATGACCACCTGTGCCAGGATCATGAACTGCACCGGCGTCATGTCAAGCGACAGCACCCAAGTGTTGATCAGTTCCTGCCCACCCAGCAAGGCGAAGGCCGCCGAGAAAATACTCGACCCCACAAACAGCCAGCAGACCATGGCGCTGGTCTTGGCCGTGAGGTAGACCGACTCGCGCAACACCGTCATGTTGAGCCGCCGGTAGGCGCCAGCTAACAACAAGCCGCCCATCGAGCCCATGGCCGCGGCTTCAGTCGGTGTGGCCAGGCCAAACACGATGGTGCCCAGCACCGCCAGAATCATGATGGCCAGCGGGAAGAACGAGCCCAGCAGCATCTTGAAAATCTCCAGGCGGGCAAAACTGAAGAATGCATAAAAAATGGCCAGGGCCACCGCGCAGCTGGCCAAAGCAACCCAGAATGTCATTGGCGCAGGTACGCGTTCCTGATCGACCGCTGCCTCGGCGGCCGCGGTCGCCACCGGTTTGGCTGCTGCCGGTTCGCTGGGGGCGGATGGCACCTCGACCACGGCACCCAACGCGGCGGGTGCCTCGCCTTCGGCCGGGGGCGGCTGCAAGCCGTCTTCCGGCTCGGGTTCGGCCAGACTGCCGCTGGTTTCCTCCTCAGCGGTATCAAATGACGAGCCGCCCATGGCCTGCACCTCTTGCGACACTTCCTGCGGTATCGGGGCGGTGACTTTGAAGTAAACGCCGCCCATGATGAGCACCACGGCGATGGCTGGCAACAGCGCGATCAGCAAATGGTTAAGCAGTGTCTTCATCGGCACCGCCGCATTACGCTTGCCCTTGATAGCGCCAATCAGACCCGGCAACACCTTGTGGCTGACATTGGCGGACACCAGTTCGGCAAACTCGGGCAGCGGCACGCGCCGGTCTTCTTCCGACATGGGCGGCGCCATGTGCGGCTTGAGCTTGGCCAGAATGATCACGTAGCCGATGTACAGGCCTGCCAGCATCAGACCTGGAAAAAAGGCACCCGCGTAGAGCTTGACCACGGAGACACCCGCCGTCGCGCCGTACACAATCAGCATCACCGAGGGCGGAATCAGAATACCCAGGCAGCCGCCCGCCGTGATGGCCCCTGCCGACAACTTCACGCTGTAGCCGGCTTTCAGCATCGCTGGCAAGGCCAGCAAGCCCATCAGTGTCACCACGGCGCCGACTATGCCGGTGGCCGTGGCAAAGATGGCGCAGGTGATGATGGTGGCCACAGCCAATGAACCCGGAATGCGCGCGGTGGCCAGGTGCATGCTCTTGAACAATTTTTCGATCAGGTTGGCGCGTTCAATCAGGTAGCCCATGAAGACGAACAGCGGGATAGATATCAGCACGTCGTTGGACATCACCGAATAGGTGCGCTGCACCATCAGATCCAGGGTTTGCTGCACTGCCAGCCCCGGGTTTTGACTCCGGTAGGCAATCCAGGCAAACACCATGCCCATGCCCATCAGGGTGAACGCTGTCGGAAACCCCAGCATGATGGCCACCACCACCAGTGCCAGCATGAGTAACCCAAGGTGACCATTGGTCATCAGGGACAAGGGGGGCAACAAAATAAACGCGGCCAGTACGACCATGGCCATGATCGACAGCCCGAACCAGACTTCTTTTCTCATTGGGGGGTCCTGTTGGGATGGATGAGGTATTCGTCAAGTTTGGCGATGTCTTCATCCTTGACGTGGACCATTTCTTTCAGCTTCTTGATGTCCACCTCTGCCACATCGTCGCCACGCTCCGGCCAGTCGCCCTGTTGCAGGCAAACGATGCAACGCACAATCTCAACCAGGCCCTGAAGCAGCAGAATGCCGCCGGCAATCGGAATGATGGTTTTGAACGGGTACACCGGCGGGCCATTGGCGGTGATGTTGGAGTGCTCGTTGATGGCCCAGGAGTCAGCGGCAAAGTTGTAGCCAGCCCAGGCCAGCGCCACCACGCCAGGTATGAAAAACAGAATGTACAAGGTCAGGTCGAGCCCGGCTTGCAAGCGCGGCGGGAAAAAACCATAAAGCACGTCGCCGCGCACATGGCCATTTTGGGCGAGGGTGTAGGCCCCTGCCGTCATGAATAGCGTGCCGTACATCATGCTCATGACATCGAAGGCCCAGGGATGAGGGTTGTCCAGCGCATAACGCGAAAACACCTCCCAGGTGATCATCAGTGTGAGCGCCACAATGAGCCACGAAAATGACTTGCCGACAAAGGTGCTCAGCTTGTCAACCGCCAGCAGTAATTTCTGCATTTTTGATACCGTTCAAATAAAGCAGCCATTCAGCGTGAATCTGAATGGCTGTAGGATGGCGCGGAGAAAACGTTAGGCCTTCTTGGCTCCGAAGAAGTGGTTCACGGCCATGCGGCGATTGACGTAGGTGTCCTGGTCCCACTTCACTGCGCGGGCAGCAAAAGCTTTTTGCGAGGCCACAATTTCCTTGAACAAGGGGTTTTCAGCCGATTTCTTCTCGACGATCTCTGACCATAGCTTGAGCTGGTCTTGCAGCACCGCGTCAGGGGTCTTGTAAAACTTGACCTTGTCCTTGGTCTGCAACTCGATGTAGTCTTTGGAATAGCGGTCAATGGCTTTCCAGGACATGTCGGCCGATGCTGCCTCGGTGGCGCCGGCAATGATGGCTTTCATCTTGACGGGCAGCGCATCGTATTTGGTCTTGTTGAACATGATCTCGAAGGTCTCGGCGCTCTGGTGGTAGCTTTGCAGCATGCACACTTTGGAGACATCGGGGAAACCCAGCAGGCGGTCGGACGATGCGTTGTTGAACTCTGCGCCGTCAAGCAGGCCGCGGTCCATCGCCGGCACGATCTCGCCACCGGGGAGTGCGTTCACTGCGGCACCCATGGCGGTAAAGAGGTCAATCGCCAGGCCGTTGGTGCGGAACTTGAGGCCTTTGAAGTCTGCCGTTTTTGTGATGGGTTTTTTGAACCAACCCAAAGGCTGCGTCGCCATGGGGCCGTACAGGAAGGACTGAACGTTGCCACCAATCGACGCATAGAGCTTGGCCAGCAGTTCGGCGCCACCGCCGTACTTGTGCCAGGCCAAAATCATGTTGGCATCCATGCCAAAGGCTGGTCCTGAATTCCATAGCGCCAGCGCATTTTGTTTGCCGTAGTGGTAACCCAGCACACCATGACCACCGTCCAGCGTGCCTTTGGACACCGCCTCCAGCAAGCCAAAGGCAGGCACCACAGAGCCCGCAGGCAAAACCTCGATCTTGAGGTCGCCACCGGTCATGTCATTGACCTTTTTGGCGTAATCAAGTGCGTACTCGTGAAAGATGTCCTTGGCGGGCCAGGTGCTTTGCCAACGCATGGAAATAGGGCCGGTTTGCGCCTTGGCAATCATGGGTGCCGAAATGGCACCTGCGGCAACGGCAGCACCTTTGAGCAGGCTGCGACGACGGGGGGTTTTGCTATCGGTCAAGGGAGTCTCCTGTTGTAAATAATGGCAGACTTATTTTGAACACACTCGCGAGCGATTTCGGTTAGGGTTTTCACTCAAGCGGTCAGGCAGAGTCGCAAAAGACTTTTTACTTTTTTGGGGCGTGGTTGTTGAAATTCTGGTCATTTGGATGTCACGAATGTGACAGGCGGCACGGGCTGGCGCTAGCCCGTTCGATGGTGGGGTGACCAACGATGTTCGGTCCGCAAGGCATCACTTTTCAAGTTATATTTCGGCCAGCGCTCAGCCGGAAAACCTGGTGCGGGCTTGTTCATTCGCCAACTTGGCCATCAAAACCCATGAAACCCATTCAACTTTTCGACACTGCTTCCAGCACCTATACCTATGTGCTCTTTGACCCCGTCACGCGTGATGCGGTCATCATTGACCCGGTCGACACACAACTTGAACGAGACCTGCAGGTGCTGCGTGAACATCGTCTGAAGCTGGTGTGGGCACTGGAGACCCACGCCCACGCCGACCACATCACCAGCGCCGGGCAGCTGACCGAATTGACTGGCGCAAAAACCACTGCGCCAGCGGGATGCGGCATCACCACGGCATCGGTACAACTTAACGATGGCGACACCCTTGAATTTGGCAACGAACAGATTCGCGCCTTGCACACGCCAGGGCACACGGCGGGCAGCATGTGTTTTGTATGGCGCGACCAGGTGTTCACCGGTGACACGCTGCTGATCAATGGCTGTGGCCGCACCGACTTTCAGTCGGGCAGTTCTGAGGCCCTGTTTCACAGTCTGACCCAGGTGCTGTTCAAGTTGCCCGATGCCACCGTGGTGTCGCCGGGGCATGATTACCAGGGCAAAACCCAGTCATCCATCGGCCAGGAAAAAGCCAGCAATGCCCGCGTGGCTGGCAAGACGCTGGACGAATTTGTCGCCATCATGGCCGCGCTGCACCTGCCGCCGCCCAAACGCCTGGCTGAGGCTGTGCCCGCCAATTTGCACAGCGGCTTGCGCCACGATGCGCACAATGCCAGCAGCCTGCATGTGCA
>JBBQZG010000143.1:0-7399 GCA_038207945.1 Burkholderiales bacterium | reverse complement strand
TGCTTGAAGGCAAGAATTTCGGCAAATTGATCATTCAGGTCGCAAGCGCCTAAGCTTTACCCCGACCAATTAAGCACCTCCCCCCACCCACACTCATCAGGCACCTCCATGCTGTCTACACTCAGACATTGAGCGAGCGTGGCAACAACGGGGTCAGTGACGTGGATTTTGATGCCGTCGCACATGGCGCCTGAACTCGCGCCACGTCGGCTTCATTTGGCGTGGCAGGTTGACGAACGGTTGCGAAGAAAGTGTGCCTGCCTTGGGCAGAGAGAAGGGAAAACATGGACAAGCCTTGGCTCAGTCAATACCCAGCGGGTGTGCCGGCTGAAATCGACATTCAGCAATTTTCCTCGCTGAATGCGATGTTGACAGTTAGTTGTTCGCGCTTTGCCGATTTGCCGGCTTACCGCTCAATGGGTTCCTCCATGAGCTTTTGCGAGCTTGACGATGCCAGTCGCGCATTCGCAGCCTGGCTGCAGAAAACCACCGGCCTTCAGCGCGGCGACCGGGTCGCCCTGATGATGCCAAACCTGCTTCAGTACCCGGTGGCGCTGTTTGGCGTGCTGCGTGCAGGCATGGTGGTGGTCAACGTGAATCCACTTTACACGCCGCGTGAGCTTGAGCACCAGCTGAAAGATGCCGGCGCCCGGGCCATCGTGGTGCTGGAGAACTTCGCCCACGTCCTGGCGCAGGTGATAGGCGCCACGCAGGTGCGCACGGTCATCACGACCCAGGTTGGCGACCTGCTGCCGCCGTGGCAACGCCTGCTGACCAATGCTGTGGTCAAGTATGTGAAAAAGCTGGTGCCGGCCTGGCAGCTGCCGGGTGCGGTGAGCTTCAGGCAGGCCTTGTTGGTGGGACGATCGCTGACGCTTGATGAGGTCGCACTCGGCCACGACGACCTGGCGTTTCTGCAGTACACCGGCGGCACCACGGGTGTGGCCAAAGGAGCGATGCTCAGCCACGGCAACATGGTGGCCAATGTGCTTCAGGTGGCTGCCTGGATGTCGCCCAACCTGAACGACGGCGAGGAGACCCTGATCTTGCCGCTGCCGATGTACCACGTGTTCGCCCTCACCGGGGCGCTGTCTTTCTTTTGCAAGGGCGCACAAACCGTGCTCATTGCCAACCCGCGCGACTTGCCGGCGTTTCTCAAGGTGCTTGTGGGTCTGCGGTTCACCGCCATCATCGGTGTCAACACGCTGTTTCGGTTGTTGCTGGACGCGCCGGGGTTTGCTGCGGTCGACCTGCGCTCGCTGAAGCTGGCGGTGGCCGGTGGGATGGCGGTGCAGCATGTGGTGGCACACCGTTGGAAGGAGCGGGCCGGCGTGCCATTGGTCGAGGGGTATGGCCTGACCGAAAGCGCGCCTGTGGCCATTGCCAACCCGGTCACCGTCGGGGAATGGAGCGGCCAGATCGGCGTGCCCGTGTCGAGCACAGAGGCGGTCATTCTGGGCGATGACGACAGCCCTGTCGCGTTGGGACAGGTTGGCGAAATCTGCCTGCGCGGCCCGCAAGTGATGAAAGGCTACTGGAACCAGCCCGAGGAGACTGCCAAGGTGTTGATGCCTGGCGGCTGGCTGCGCACCGGCGACATGGGCATGATGGATGAGCAGGGGCGTATCCGCATCACCGATCGCAAGAAGGACATGATCGTGGTCTCCGGGTTCAAGGTGTTTCCCAACGAGATCGAGGACGTTTTGACCTTGCACCCGGATGTGCTGGAGGCCGCGGCGATTGGTGTGCAAGATGACCGCTCGGGCGAAGTGGTGAAGGTGGTGATCGTGCCGAACGTGCCAACGCTGACCGAGGCTGATGTGCTTGCGCACTGCAAGCGCCATTTAACCGGGTACAAGGTGCCGCGCATGATCGAGTTTCGAAGTGAACCATTACCAAAGAGCAACATTGGCAAGATTTTGCGCCGTGAATTGCGTGACGCCGGTGCGGCAAGCCCTGTGGGGTCTGTGAAGGTGCCTCCGCAATAGCTGATCGGTTGTGCTGCTCTTGCCAACTGCGCGGCCCCGGCACAGCGCACTTTCGCTGCAAGGCGAGTTCACGTGGACCAAATGCGTGGCGCTGTGGCTGGAAGTTGCCAAAAATGCGCGCGCCATGCCACCCACACTTGGCGCAGCAGGTCGGCGGCTGGTTCCACCAGCTGGGACAGTACCCGCACCACCATCACCTGAGGGTTAGGGCAGGTGGCGCCAGCGGTGGTGTGCAATTCGTGGGCGGCGATGACTTGTCGGGCGATGTCCAGCCCGGTCTCACGGCGATGCCGAACCATATTTGAGCCGGTCACAAAAAAAAGCGAAGCCATGCAGCGCCGCCCGGCCAAGCCAAGCGGGCCATCCATCAGCAGGGTGTCTGCTGCATCCATGTGCCCACGCTCAAGCCAGACACCGGGCACTTCAAGGTGCTGAAGAAAACCACCGTTGACAAACGGCAGACCCGCACTGGGCAACCCAAATGCCGTGATGTCCCAGCCAATCAACTCGGCTTGTGCACCCAGTGCCAACGTGAGTCGGTTTTGTGCCAGGCAGCCGTTGTAGGCAATGGCTTCAAGCGGCAACCATTCCAGTCTCGCCTGGTCATGCAGCGTGATGCGGGTCTGTTGCACCGCCAAATCACCCGCCGAACGGTAAAAGCGCGTGGCACCCGGGGTGGTGATCAGGCCATGAGCGTTGCCGCTGGCCGTGACCGAGATGTCAAGTGTGTCGCCCCCCACCAAGCCACCCGGTGGATGCACCAATACGTTGTGGCAGATGGCGTCACCCTCAGGGTAGAGGCTTTGCAACACCCGCAGCGGCCCGGTTTGTTGGTGGCGCGCCACGGTGCGGGCAGATTCGACTTGGTAGTCAATGTCAAGTTGGGCGTGCCAGGTCATAACCCACAAGTATAGGGACGCCCCGGCTTCAGCCAGCCGGGGCGAGGGCGATCAGAAGCGGTGGCGAACGCCCATGCCAAAGCTGGTGTCGCTCTCAAAGGTGGTGATCTTGTCATTCATCAGCATCGCATAGACATCGGTGCGTTTGGACAGCGTGTAGTCGTAGCCCACCGTCACCGTGTCACGGGTGTCGCCGGCATCGACCTTGGTGTTGGCCCAGGCGGCCAGCACCTTGCCGTTGCCCAGCGATGCCGACAAGCCAAGAGAAGTGGTGGCTTTGCTGGCTACACCAGCCAGATCTGAGGATGATTTGCCATAGGTGAGGAAGCCTTTGACTACCTTGGCATCGTAGCTGCCACCCAGCATCCAGTTGGTGCGTGTGGCGCCCCCTGGCAGTGTCGCTGGCACTGGGTTGGTCACCTCGTTGCGTTCCCAGAACGCGGTCAAGCCCAGGGGGGACGGCGGCGTACAAAAGGTTCAAGCCGACGTTGTTCTTGCCAGTGTCCGTGGTAATTTCACCGAATTGGTAAGGGATGTTGGCTTTGAGCCCGACAAAGTTTGGGGTGGTGTAGGTGATCTGGTTCGACCAGCCGGTGTCAGACGATGTGGTGGAGCCCCAGCCGGTTCCGTTGAACAGGGACACATTGGCATGCAGCACCAATGGCGAGAATGTGAACGACTCACCCAACGGGTTGAAGGCGATGGTGGGTAAGAAGTTAGGTGCCTTGCCGCGACCAAGGTTCAGTGCGCCAAAAAGCTCGTCGAGCAAAAGCATCTTGGGGTCATGAATCAGTGCGCGGCAAATGCTGGCGCGCTGCTGCATGCCACCCGAGAGTTGCCAGGGGAACTTGTCCTCGTAGCCGCCCAAACCCACCTTTTGCAGCAATTTGGGGGCACGCTCTTCATATTCCTTGCGTTTGGCTTTGAAACTGCTGCGGTAGGGTTCCACAATTTCCAACGGCAGCAGCACGTTGTCCACGGTGGTGCGCCAGGGCAGCAAAGACGAGGCCTGAAACGCCATGCCAGAGATTTTGAGTGGCCCGGTCACCGGCTGTTGGTCAATCAGAATTTTGCCCATGGAGGGCATCTTCAGGCCAGTGGCCAGCTTCATGAAGGTGGACTTGCCACAGCCCGATGGCCCGACGATGGCGATGAACTCGCCCTTGCGTACCTCCAGGTCAATGGCCTCCACGGCAAATTGGTTTTGTTCAAGCAACTCATCGTTGTAGGCCAGCCAAACATCCGAGAAGTCGACAAACCACGGCGAAGCGGTATGTTGCACATTATGTAAGATATTGGCCTATAGACCTTATTTAATAAGCGCTGTCAGCTATTGAAAACAGAGCGTTTAATGGCTCACTTCTTGGGCAGAATGTCCAGCGCTGCTTTGGTTGGGAGGAAGCTTGCATTCCAGACGACATTCGGGTTGACCCGGGTTTTGGTGTTGAATGCATCCGACACCTGGCTGGCCATGAGTGACAGGCGTGGGCCGTTGACCTGGCCAAAGCCTTCAGCGCGGGCGTTCGAGCTGTTGATGACGGTGTCAATGGCCAGTTGCAGACGGCGCGTTTCCAGCGGCACATTCACAATGCCGTCGCGCGCTTTGACATCGGCGATGGCTGCAATTGGGTTGCAATCACGTCTTTGGCGTCTTTGGCAAAAGCCGTCAGAAACGCCTTGATCGCGGCTGGGTTTTCTTTGATCAGCTTAGGAGAAGCGATGACCACGTTGCCATACAGCTTGACCCCGTAGTTGGGGTAGGGCAACATCACCACGTCTTCGGCCTTGATGCCCCGCGCTTCCAGGTTCAAGAGAGAGGTGAAGGTGAACCCGGTGATGGCGTCCACGTCACCATGCACCAGCATGGTTTCGCGCAGTGGTGGGTCCATGGCGGTCCACTGCACACCGGTGATGGCGTTGGCCTTGGCGAAGATCGGGAACGCACGACGGCCGGCGTCAAACACCGGTGCCCCCAATTTTTTGCCGCTCAAATCCGACGGGGTTTTGATGCCAGACTTTTTCAGTGCCATGACAGACGCCGGCGTGTCGTTGTACACCATCATCACTGCTACCGGCTTGTTGGGTGCGTCCGGGTTGTTGGCGTGGAACTCCATGAGCGCGGCCAGGTCTGCAAAGCCCATGTCGTAGGCGCCTGAGGCCACACGGGTCACGGTGCCGCCGGAGCCGTTGCCTGCGTCAATGGTCACGTCCAGCTTGGCGTCCTTGAAATAGCTTTTGGCAGCCGGCGTCAAAAACAGGGCGCTGGGGCCTTCAAAGCGCCAGTCGAGTTGGAATTTGAACGGGGTGGTTTGGGCTTGTGCAAAACCCGTCAGGCCGGCCAGGCCAACGGCCAATGTTCCGGTGAGCGTTTTGAGAAAATAGCGTTTCGACATGGAGACTCCTAAGTGAACGAATACCTTCACCTAGCAAAATCAATGCCGTCACCTTCAACGCGATGGGGCGCGGCTGCAAAGCGGGGAATTACTGCGACCCGTAACTGACAAGTTTTTGCACATCCAGAATGCGAATTTCACGGCGGTCAATGTGGATCAGCCCTTTGGTTTCCAGGTCATGCAGCACCCTGGAGAAATATTCAGGGGTGAGTGACAGGCGTGACGCGATGGTGGCCTTGCTCGCAGGCAGCGCCACGGTGAGCGTGGTCTGGTGTCTGATGTCTTCCGACTCGACATCACGCAGCAGGTAGCCAATCAGCCGCTGCAGGCCATTTTTCAGGGCGTAACCCTCAACATCCTGAATCAGGGTCTGCAGGCGCCGTGACACACCGCCGAGCATGTGCATGGCAAATTTTGGGTCGCGGGCAATTTCGGCGAAAACACTTTGCTTGCTCACTTTCAGCAACACGACATCGTTGAGTGCTTGCGCGTTAAAGATGTACGGTTTGTCCAGAAACATGATCGCTTCAGCAAAGCTTTGCCCGGCGCCAAAAATTTCGATCACTTTTTCATGCCCCCCAGGGGACACCACAAACAACTTGACCTGCCCACTCACCACCATCTGAAAGGCCTCGCAGGGCTGGCCCACCCAAAAGACCAGGTCTCCTTTCGCGTAGTGTGTGAGCGCACTGCTTTGAGCGATGCGCGACAACTCGTCAGGTGACAGGCCACTGAACAACGGCGAACCTGCCAAAAAACGGGGCAGGTCAAACAAATCGGTGTTCATGGTCTGGGGTCACGCCAGTGAGATGGCGTTGCCCGTGGTGTCAAAGGCAATCATGTTGGCGAACGCACCCTGTTTGATGGCGTCCACCATGCGCTGCAAGGCGGGTTCCGCCGCAGCGCTGTCGGGTGGTGCATCGCTTGCGCCGGATAAGGTGCTGGCAAACAACACGCGCCAGGGGGGGCCGAATTGTGCTGCTTCTTGTTTCAGTTGTTCGAAATTACCAATCTCCTCAGGTGTCTTGTCCACACACATGGCGGGCACCAGGGCGCCGCCTGCGCCTTGCTCAAAACCGGCGCGTTGCTCGGGGGTAGCGTCGTCGGGCAGGTCGGCGCTGGCAAACACCAGCAGCAGGCGTTGGCCTTGGGGTTGTTCGCAGGCAGCCAGCAACAGGTCGTCAAAACTGGAAATGGTCATGGGGTGTGTCTCGGGTTGTAAGCATCGTCAATTTCGTTGAAGACAGGCTCTGACAGGTGTTCAATGTAAGGGCCATGGCCGCTGTGCGAGGCCTCGGAGGCCGGAATAAATTGGCCCGAGTTGACGTCAAACACATGCACTTCGCCGTCTTCAATCACGTAGTGCCAGCCGTGCAGGGTGAGCTGGCCGGCTTCCACCTGGCTGCGGACCATCGGGTAACCCATCAGCCGTTCCAGTTGCAGCACCACCGCTCGTTGTTCGGTGCGGCGCAACGCCTCGGGTGTGACCTGTACCGGCAGCGCCGCCTCGCGACCCAGTTCCAGCCAGGCGGCCAGGTTTTTGGCACGTGGGTCTACTTCTTCATACAGTGCGCGAATTCCGCCGCAATGGCTGTGGCCACACACCACAATGCGCGACACCTTCAGGTTCAGCACCGCAAACTCAATCGCTGCGGAGGTGCCGTGGTAACCGGCCGAGCCGTCATAGGGCGGCACAAAGGCGCCCACATTGCGCACCAGAAACAAATCGCCCGGGCCGGTGCCGGTTAAAAGGTAGGGCACCAGCCGCGAGTCAGAGCAGCCAATGAACAAAATGGTGGGGTGCTGACCGTCCGTCACCAGGGTCTGGAACTGTTCCTGAACCCCTGGGAAGGTGTGGTCATGGAAGCGGCGAAGGCGCTCCAGCAGGTCGTCTGGCATGACGTTTTGTTGTGTCGTTTAAAAGTCAGGGGCGCTATTGCACCAGCGGTGTCTCGGCGCTTTCCAGGTCGATGCCTTCCATGTGTGCATCGGCCGCCAGCAAGCTTAAATACTGGCGCAGCGCCGTGACAAAGCTTTGCTGCCTGAGTGTCATACTGACTGCGCCGTGCACAGAGTCAAACGGCTGGGGCACACCGGCCTCACGGCCCAACACCTCGAC
>JBBQZG010000142.1:0-7450 GCA_038207945.1 Burkholderiales bacterium | reverse complement strand
GTGGTGGTTTTACCGGCGTCGATGTGCGCTGAAATACCGATGTTGCGGTAGCGCTCAATGGGGGTATGGCGAGCCATGATGGATCCTTGGTTGATCTATATTTCTAAACTACTACGCCACGACGACTTTTGGCCATCGCAGCGTAGCGAGCAGTTTTCAGACTAGGCGCAGCCCTTGTAGGCAGTGCTTTCAGCACAACAAAGGGCTGCAACGACGTATGAAGCCTGCGCAGTAGCCGCCAATTAGAAGCGGAAGTGCGAGAACGCCTTGTTGGCTTCTGCCATGCGGTGAACTTCGTCACGCTTCTTCATGGCACCGCCACGGCCTTCAGTAGCCTCCATCAGCTCATTGGCCAAACGCAGGGCCATGGATTTCTCACCGCGCTTGCGAGCAGCTTCCTTGATCCAGCGCATAGAAAGCGCCAAGCGACGCACTGGGCGCACCTCAACAGGCACTTGATAGTTGGCACCACCCACACGGCGGGACTTCACTTCAACCAAAGGCTTGACGTTATTGATCGCCATGGTGAAGGCCTCAACTGGGTCTTTGCCAGGGTTTTTCTTCTCGATTTGCTCAAGCGCGCCATAAATGATGCGCTCTGCTACCGCTTTTTTGCCGCCCTCCATGATCACGTTCATGAATTTGGACAGCTCGACGTTGCCGAATTTAGGATCCGGCAGAATTTCACGTTTAGGGACTTCGCGACGACGTGGCATTTTTTCACCTCTATTGCTTCAGTTGGCGTTTTTACAAACACCGCGAGAGTTAACAAATAAGACTCTCACTTACTCGACCCGGACATTGGGTCACTACGTTCATTTCCTGCGCCACGCAGCAAACAAACACCTTTTAATTCAAACGAACCAGCGGTTTATTTAACCTTGGGACGCTTTGCACCGTACTTGGAACGCGACTGCTTGCGGTCTTTCACGCCTTGCAAGTCAAGCGAACCGCGCACGATGTGGTAACGCACACCAGGCAGGTCCTTGACACGACCGCCACGAACCAGCACTACGCTATGTTCCTGCAGATTGTGGCCTTCACCGCCGATGTACGAAATCACCTCAAAGCCGTTGGTCAAGCGCACTTTGGCAACTTTACGCAAAGCGGAATTTGGCTTTTTCGGGGTCGTGGTGTACACACGGGTGCAAACACCGCGGCGTTGTGGAGAATTTTCCATCGCAGGGCTCTTGGACTTGACGGTCTCAACCGCACGCCCCTGACGGATTAACTGATTGATGGTTGGCATTGAGCCTCCTAAAAAACTAAACGTCCCTAAACGTTTGAAAAACAAAAATACGACGAAAACGTGAAACTCTTCGGAAAGTCCGAAAAGCCCATGACTATATCAGGTCAAAGACCCAACTGCAATTCATTTGATCCAAAGACGCAACGCATCCCAGGCGCGGCCCAGCACACCCGCCTGCTCAACACCTTGCAACGCCAATAGCGGCACCTCGGTCAGGGCTTGTCCGCCACTACTGATTTTGAGAGTGCCGACTTGTTGCCCCTTGGCAAAAGGCGCCACCAGAGGCTCAGGCCGGGAGATTTGTGTCGTGAGTTTCGCGCCCATGCCAGCGGGCACAGCCACCACAATCGCGCGTGTTTGACCCAGCGCCATGGTCGATTCCTTGCCCTTCCAGACCTTCGGCGTGGCCACCGGCTGGTTGGCATCAAAAAGCTTGACCGCCTCAAACGCGGTGTAACCCCAGTTCAACAACTTCTGGGATTCATTGGCTCGCGCATTCTCGCTCGCAGTTCCCAAAACAATCGACAGTAGCCGGCGGCTGCCCAATGCGTCTGGCGATCCAGCGGCAGCCCCGACTTTGCCCAGGCCAGGCACATCCCGCTTGGCAGTGGCCACCAGGCAATAACCTGCCGCCTCGGTGTGACCCGTTTTAAGACCGTCCACCGTCGGATCGCGAAAGAGCAACAAATTGCGGTTGCTGTCGTTAGCCGCTGGCGTGCCCTCATACCGGTATTTTTTGATGGCGTAATACGACACGTAATCTGGAAAATCTTGCATCAGTCGCGTAGCCAGAATACTCAAATCACGCGCCGTGGTGGTATGGCCTGCCTCAGTGAGGCCTTCCGGATTCTTGTAGCCGGTGGCTGTCATACCCAAGGCTTTTGCCTGCTCGTTCATCAATTGCACAAAACGCTCTAACGATCCACCAACGCCTTCAGCCAGCGCCATCGTGGCATCGTTGCCGCTTTGCACGATCATGCCTTTGATCAGGTCTTCGACCGGCACTTTCATCTTGGGATCAATGAACATGCGCGAACCCGGCATCTTCCAGGCACGCTCGCTCACCGGAAACGTTTGCTTCAGATCGATTTTTTTGCTGCGCAACGCATCAAACACTAAATACGCTGTCATCAACTTGGTCAATGAGGCCGGCTCCAGGGGCGCATCAATGTCTTTTTGCGCCAGAATTTGGTTGGCCGTCACGTCCAGCAACATGTAGGAACGCGCGGCGATTTCAGGGGCCTGTGGTGCTTGCGCTGCAACCGACAAACAGGCCGCAGCGGCCAAAGATAAAAGGAGTTTTTTCATAAAAGATTGAGCCCGCCGAAACTGGCAGGTGGCGTGAAATATGCTATAAAATAAATAGCTTATAGTGCTTTATTTATAAGGGCTAGAGCACTAAAAGACGTATAAAACTAACGACCCAGATGTTCCGGCGTCAGCAGACGCTGCACCACATGGCCATTTTTCAGATGAGATTCCACGATCTCGTCAATGTCGCTGGCATCCACATAGCTGTACCACACCGACTCAGGGTAAACCACGGCCACCGGGCCTGCGGCGCAGCGGTCAAGGCAACCCGCTTTGTTGACTCGCACCTGACCGGGCCCGGCCAAACCCGCCAGCTTGACCTGGGATTTGCAGCGCTCGAACGCCGCCTGTGCGTCATGTTGGGCACAACAGGCTTCGCCATTTGGTCGCTCATTCAAACAAAAAAAGATATGCCGCTGGTAGTAGCTGACGGGGGCGGTCGCAGGGCTGCCGCCGGATAAAGAAGAAGATGTTGAATCGGTCATGTGAGGGATTTTAGTTTTTTACCTCTTTGTCCCACAGCAAACTCAGCACATAAACCAGAGTGACAAAAGGCCACAGCCATCCCAGCCACTGTGCCAGACCGTGAAACCGGATGAATTGACCCTGCTCCCACAAAAAAAGAGTCTGCTCAAAATAGGGGTCAATGGGCGTCTGATTGATCAGGCTCAAATCCACACCCAGTGCCAGCAAGGCCAAGGCAGCGCTGGCGTGGCGCGGCAACCACAGCAGGGCAAGAGACAACAGAACGGCACTGCCCAGCGCCGCTTTCACGGGCACAGTCAGCCACACCCACGCGTACGCCGGCCCGAAACTCAAAGCCGTACTGAGCGCGGTGGCACCCATGCCAAAAAACACCACACAGCCCAGAAACCAGGCCCGTTTCAAGCTGGAGCGAATGATGCAATACCCTAACAAACAGGGAATCCACAAGCCCAGCAGCACACACAACCACTCCACGGCAGGCAACATGGGCTGCAATTCAAGATCGCGCAACGGCAACCATTCCAGAAATGGGCTGCCCACAAGCGCATTGGCCAGCGCCGTCTCCAGGCGCTCCATCACCTGGCCCAAGCCAAAGGGCACGACCGCAGGAAACAGCAGCGCCAGCGGCCACAAAGCCAGCAACACCAACCCCCCGCGCGCCTCATCGACAAACCATTGGGCTCGAAACCGGCTCCAGCGCTGCAACACCCCCATGCGCTCCAAGCTCCAGGCGCTGCCAGCGCCTAACGCACCACCGGCCACATTCAGCAGCAAATCCAGATTAGACGGCACCCGGCCGGGTAAGTAGACCTGCAAGGTTTCCATGGCCAGGGACAGCAGCAACGACATCAGGAGCGCGACCGACAGGGCAAGACGCTCACGCCCGGTGCGCAAGGCACTCAGGGCCAGGAAAAAACCCAAGGGCATGTACCCCAGCACGTTCGACAGCACATCAAACCCGGTCCAGTATTTGGGCAGCGGCGCTGTCAAAAACCACCAGGGGTCTACACCCTGATCACGCCAGTTTGCAAACGGGTAAAGACTGGCGTAAATAATCAGACACAAATAAACCAGCGCCAGTGGCCATGCCGAAGTCTTGTGCGTCGGCATCGCAATGTCAGAAGGGCTTGAGCACCACCAGGCACACGATGACCAGCATCAGGATCACCGGGGCCTCATTGAACCAGCGATACCACACGTGGCTGTGCCGTTGCTCACCGCGGGCAAATTTCCTCAGCATCACACTACAGGCATGGTGATAACCAATGACCAGCAGCACCCCGAACAACTTGGCGTGCATCCATCCGTTGCCTGGGCCCCAGCCTATGCCGTAAACCACCCACAACCACACACCCAACGCCACCGCCGGAATGGCGATGATGGTCATGAAGCGCAACAACTTGCGCGCCATCAGCAGCAGCCGATCACGCTCTGCCACAGAGCCAGCAGGCACCATCGCCAGATTGACAAAGATCCGCGGCAGATAAAACAAGCCGGCGAACCAGCTGGCAACAAAGACGATATGGAGTGATTTGATCCAGAGCATGGCGGCAGTTTAGGTCAGTTGGTGAAAGAACTCAGGCAAAAAAAACCCCAGCACGAGGGCTGGGGTGGTAAGCCTATTTGCTGTCACACATCAAGGCCCCGCTCAGGGAGGAAAAGCGGGGAGCAGTAAACTGCCCGCTGGTAATTTAACAAAAAAAAATTACTTTTACAACCCGGCTTGAAAAAAAATGTCATTAGGATGACAAATCTCAATCCCATGAAGCACTCATATGACTAGTTATGCACCGTACCCCATGGGTCGCCCGCGCCGCCTGCGCCGTGACACCTTCACCCGCAACCTGGTGCGTGAACACGCCCTCTCCCCGCATGACCTGATCTACCCGGTGTTCGTGGTCGATGGTGCCCAGCAACGCCAAGCCATCTCGTCCATGCCTGGCGTGGAGCGCCTGAGCCTGGATTTGCTGCTGCCAGTGGCGCAAGACTGCGTCAAGCTCGGTATTCCGGTGATGGCGCTTTTCCCGGTGGTTGACCAATCGCTGAAAACCCCGGACGGCCGCGAAGCCCTCAACCCTGATGGCCTGGTGCCCAGGGTGGTGCAAGCGCTCAAAAAAGAGTTTCCTGAGCTCGGCATCATGTGCGACGTGGCACTTGACCCATTCACCAGCCATGGCCAGGACGGCCTGCCTGACCCGAATCCGCTTGAGGACGGCTACATCATGAACGACGCCACCATTGAGGTGCTGGTGAAACAAGCCCTCACCCAAGCGGGTGCTGGCGCGGACATCGTCGCCCCCAGCGACATGATGGACGGGCGCATTGGTGCCATTCGACAGGCGCTTGAGGCCAACCATTTTGCGCACACCCGCATCATGGCCTACAGCGCCAAATACGCCAGCGCCTTCTACGGCCCGTTTCGCGATGCCGTGGGCTCCTCTGGCAACCTCGGCAAGAGCAACAAAAAGGTTTACCAGATGGACCCTGGCAATTCAGACGAAGCCCTGCGCGAGGTCGCGATGGACATCGCCGAAGGTGCCGACATGGTGATGGTCAAGCCCGGCATGCCTTATCTGGACGTGGTACGTCGCGTTAAGGATGAATTCAAAGTGCCAACCTTTGCTTACCAGGTGTCAGGCGAATACGCCATGCTCAAAGCCGCCGCGCAAAACGGCTGGCTCGACCATGATGCGGTCATGATGGAAAGTCTGCTGGCGTTTAAACGCGCCGGGGCCGATGGCGTACTGACCTACTTTGCCCGGGATGCCGCCAGATTACTACAAAAATAATAGCTACTTACGCATATAAGTAAAGGACCAGAAGACAATTTGTTATAAATTTGGGCAACCCACAACCATGCGAATATTCTCCATCCAAGGCACCAATGTCAGCGAAGCGAAGGCCGATGTACTGCCGCAGGCGCTTGACAACGTGCCGTTGCCGGACCAGGGTTACCTCTGGCTGAGCTGTTCCCGGCAGGAGTTTGAGCAACATCACACGCAAATTCAGATCACGCTGCAGCGCTTGTGTGCGTTGCAGCTGGTCGACTTGCACGTGTCAGACCTGCTCAATGTGCAGTTGCCCTCACGGTATGACTTCACCTCGCAATACGACGTGCTGGTGTTTCGCGGCCTGTCCGCGCGCAAGCTCCTGGGCGACGCGGCCGTGGACCAGGGTTTGCGCACGACTTCGCGTGGAGGGCCGCCGATTTTGCGGCGGATTGACACCAGTCCGGTCGGCTTTGTGGTGTTTGACCGCGTGCTGCTCAGTGTGCATTCGCACAACCTGACCTCCCGTGAAAGCTACGCACAACGCTTATTGGCCGCCGGCAGCAGCGCAGCACGCCCCCTCAAGGAAGATGTCGCAAACGACAGCCGATCAACTGGCGCACGTGGCGTGGCGACGGCCCCGGCCGACCTGATGCTGCGCATCGTCAACCACATGGTGGACGGCTTTTTGGAGCTGCGCCGCGAACTCAGCCACCAGCTTGACCACTGGCAGGCCGAGCTGCTCAATCCAAAAGCCCGGTTCAGCAACTGGGGCGCCTTGCTGGAGGCCCGAGTGGCCCTGCACCAGCTTGATGAAATCTGCGAAGACCAGCGCAGCGCCATGCAGGACTGGCTCGATGGCCTAGAAATTGCGCCGGAATCCAGCGCCTTCGTGGACAGACATGCACACGACATGCTGCAGGTGCGCAGCCGCGATGTGCTCGAACATATTGAGCGCATGGTGCATCACGTCCGCCGACTTGAACAAAACGCGGAAACCGCCGTGCAAATGCACTTCAACGCCCAAAGCCACCGCACCAATGAAATCATGCGCACACTCACCGTGCTCACTGCGATCTTTTTGCCCCTGAACCTGATCGCCGGTATTTTTGGCATGAACTTCGAGTTCATTCCGCTGCTGCACCGCTCCAACGGATTTTGGCTGGCCATGGTCGCAATGGCCTTCACGACCGTCTCGCTGGTGGCATTTTTCTGGCGCAAGCGCTATCTGGAGCGCTCGGCCCGCTGAGCTTCTCAACATCAAATCAGGCTCTAGCCTAATAAAAATAAACGTAAGCTGCTATGGATTTCAAACCTCTTGTGACACTGCTGGCCATTGTCAACCCGCTGGCCATCGTGCCGTTTTTCATTCACTACACGCAAGACTTCAGCCACGCGCAGCGCCGCCGCACAATCTGGATTGCCTCTTTCAGCACCTTTGTGGTGATTGCCACCAGCGCGCTGATGGGACTTCACATTCTGGAATTTTTTGGCATCTCGCTGGCCAGCTTTCAAGTCGGTGGCGGCATGCTGCTGCTGACCTCTTCCTTGTCCATGCTCAATGCACGCCCCGTTGAATCCAAAACCACTGAAGAAGAAGTGCACGACGCCGCAGCGCGCGCCAGCATTGCGGTGG
>JBBQZG010000141.1:0-7501 GCA_038207945.1 Burkholderiales bacterium | reverse complement strand
ACTTTTGCGCTAACCCCTCGCCCATTCCCATCTTGGTGTATCACCAGATTGATGCGGCTGCGCCCAAGGGCGCACCATTCAGAAGTTTGTATGTGTCGCCCTTAGCGTTTGCCCGGCAGATGCAATTGCTTCACCTCCTGGGTTACCAGGGTTTGTCAATGTCGGCTTTGATGCCCTATTTGACGGGAATGAAGCAAGGCAAGGTGGTGGGCATCACGTTTGATGATGGCTACCTGAACAACCTGACGCATGCACTGCCTGTGCTGCAGCGTCACGGGTTTTCAGCCACCTGTTACGCGGTCAGCCAGCGCTTGGGGCAAACCAATGTCTGGGATCAGGCCCAAGGCATCGTCCAAACGCCTTTGATGGACGCCGATCAGTTGCGTCAATGGGTGGCTGGCGGGCAAGAGGTGGGGGCGCACACACGGCACCATGTGGATTTGACACAGTGCGACACCCCCACCTGCTTGGAAGAGCTGACGCTGGGCCGGACTGAACTTGAGGGGGTGACTGGCTCTGCCGTGATCCATTTTTGTTATCCCTATGGCCAGTACACCGCCGAGCATGTGACCATGGCCAGGCAAGCTGGGTTTGAGACGGTCACCACCACCCAGCGTGGCCGCGTGGCCCTTGGTGCGGACAGGTACCAGTTGCCGCGTGTGCCTGTGCTGCGTTCAACCACGCTGCCGGTGTTTTGGTTGAAAGTGGCAACGCGTTACGAAGATCGGCGCACGACGTGACCGGGTTTGGTTTTCCGCTGCCGAAGCGGCTGCGCATTGCCGTGCTCAATCGCCAGTTTTCGTCGACCGGCGGCGGTGCAGAGCGTTATTCGGTCGCCTTGGTTGAGCATCTGGCGGCACGCCATGAGATTCATGTGTTTGCCCAGCACCGGGAGCACACTTGGCCAGGGGTGACCTACCACACGGTGTCACAACCCTTGATACGCCCACGCTGGCTGAACCAGTTGTGGTACGCCACCGCCACCTGGTGGGCGACGCGGCGCGGCTTTGATGTAGTGCATTCGCATGAGAACACCTGGCACGGGCAGGTGCAAACGGTGCATGTGCTGCCGGTCAAGTACAACTTGCTGCATGGCCTCACGGGTTGGCGGCGTGCCATTCGCTGGGTCAAGATTGCGACCAGCCCGCGTTTGCTGGTGTACCTGGCATTGGAGCGCAGCCGGTTTTCGATGCGCAAGCCGCGTGTGGTCGCGGTGACTTCGAACTCGCTGGTGCCGCGGATGCTGGAGGCGTACCCTGCCAGCGCCCCGGTGATCCGGGTGATGACACCTGGGGTGGAACGGGTGTGGGGTGTGTCCACGCCACTGCAAAAAACCCAAGCCCGACAGCGCTTGGGTTTGCCCACCGATGGATTTTGTATTTTGTTTGTGGGGAACGATTACCGGAAAAAGGGCCTGGAAACACTGATTCAGGCGCTGCAACTGTTGCCGGCGCATTGTTATGTGGCAGTTGTGGGTCATCCCGCGCACATTCCCCAGTTCAGAGCGCAGGCGCAAGCGACCGGGCTTGCACGGCGAGTTCACTTTTTGGGGTCACTGTCGAATGTGACGTTGGCCTATCAGGCATCAGACTGCCTGGCGCATCCCACCCATGAAGACACCTTTGCCATGGTGGTGCTGGAAGCCATGGCGCATGGTTTGCCGGTGGTGGTAAGCGCCGAGCGCTATTGCGGCATTGCGGGTTTGTTGGCGCATGAGGAGCAAGCCTTGTTGCTGGCTGACCCGTTGGACGCCCGGGAACTGGCGGTGGCTTTGGCGCGCTTTGTTCAGGACCTTGCCCTGGTTGGCCGTTTATCGTCGGCCGCGTTGGTTTTTGCGCAGCAGCATCAATGGGCAACACTTGCGCTTGAGCAAGAAGCGATCTACTGGAGTTTGGTCAGCCATTTGTGAGGGTGAGCTACGGCTGGGTACTGGGGGCCATTGGCCCGGTGTCCATCAAACTGTCGTGCTCTCGTGCAAACCCAACCTGTAAAGCCGCGCATACAGGCCACCCTGCTGCATCAACGCGGCATGGTCGCCCACTTCCGCGATTCGTCCATGGTCCAGCACGATGATGCGGTCAGCGTGATGGACAGTTGACAGGCGGTGGGCAATTACCAGCGTGGTGCGGTTTTTCATCAGTCGCTCCAGCGCTTCTTGCACGCTGCGTTCGGATTCGGTGTCAAGCGCGGACGTGGCTTCGTCCAGAATCAAAATGGGTGCATCCTTGTAAAGTGCCCGTGCAATCGCTAAACGCTGGCGCTGACCACCTGAGAGTTGGGCGGCGTTATGGCCCACCAGCGTGTCAATGCCCTTTGGAAGTGCTTGCACAAAGGCCTCAAGATTGGCGGAAATCAGGCATTGCATGACCTTTTGTCGATCCGTTGGCAAGCCCAATGCCACATTGGCTGCCACGGAGTCATTGATCATCACCACCTGCTGGCTGACGAGTGAAAACTGAGCGCGCAACGCTGGCAGTTGCCAGTCGCGCAGTTCATGTCCATCAAGTGATACCTGGCCGGAGTTGATGTCAACAAAACGGGTCAGCACGTTCACCAGCGTTGTTTTTCCGGAACCCGAAGCACCCACAAGCGCCACCGTTTCTCCTGGGTAAATAGTTAACTCGTTAATGCTCAAAGCGGGTCCAGGCGCTGATGGATATTGCACCAGTAGCTCTGAAAACTCTAGCAATCCAGTGGCGCGTTGGGTAGAAAAAGTACCGTTGGATTCATCAGGTGTCTGCTCGATCAGGGCCAGCGCCCGCTCCAGTGCCACCAAACCCCGGGTGATCGGGCTGGAAACTTCCGAGAGCTGGCGCACGGGTGCGATGATCATCAGCATGGCGGTGACAAACGCCACAAAACCACCTACTGACGTGCCACTGCTGGCACTTTGAAACAGGGCGACCGAGATCACGGCAGAAAGTGCCACGGCAGCCAGCATCTGCGTCATCGGCGTCATGGCCGCGCCAGCCACGGTTGTTTTCATGGCCAGGTGACGCAGTGACTCACTGAGCAAGTTAAAGCGCTGGGCTTGCGAGTCTTGCGCTGCATACAGCCGGATGTCCCGATGCGCCAGCACGTTTTCTTCCACCACGTAAGCCAGTTGGTCGGTGGCATCCTGATTGGCTTGCGTGAGCTTGTGCACCCGCCGCGTCAGGACTTTCATGACCCATGCCACGGCCGGAAAAATAGCCGCCACAATCAGCGTCAATTTCCAGTTCAGGAAAAAAAGATAAGTCGTCAAGGCAAGCAGTGTGAGCCCGTTACGGGTCAGGCTCAACATAGCGTTGACCAGCATGGTGGCACCGTTTTGCACCTCGTAAACCACCGTGTTCGACAGGGCGCTGGAACTTTGCTTTGAGAAGAGCTTGAGTTCGGCGGCCAAAATTTTGGCAAACATGGCTTGGCGCATCAACTGCAAACCCTGGTGGGTAATCCGGGTCAAGCCAATTTGCGAGATGTACCCTGCCAACCCTCGCACACCAAACAGCAGCAAAAGCGATGCGGGTACCGTCCAGATTTCAAGTTGCCCCTGTTGGAAACCCCGGTCCAGCAGCGGCTTAAGCAGGGCTGGAATCATCGGCTCGGTTGCCGCCCCGACCATTGCACTGAAGGCGACTAACACCCAGATACTCGGTTGAGTTCCGAAATAGGGCTTGAAACGCCGAATGCGTTGCAACATGCCATCAGCAGGTGATGGGTTCGTGACGGTGCCACTGGCTATCCTGTCCTCGGTCACGCGATCACCTTATGGTTTGCAGATGGATCGAAAGGTGCATCGGTGCGTTCGCGTCGAATGCCCAGCGCCAGCAGCAGTCCCAAGGTCACACAGAAGAAATCACCGATCAGCGCATCGTAGAGTGACGAATTGAACATACAGGCCACTGCCATCACCGCGATGACCGACAAGGTGGCGCGGCAGACAGGTGCCTCAAATCGCAAGGCATCACGCACCAGACTGACCATCAGCAAGATCAACAGCAGCGGTCCCCCCACGCCCAGTTCCACTCCCCACAATAAAAATTCCTGGTGTGGGTTGCTGCTAGGAGCGCTTCCAAATACCTTGTCGGCATCAGCACCTTCAATGCGCGCTACCGATTGTTTCCAACTGCCCACACCACTGCCAATAACGGGCTGCTCTTGCATCGCCTGGAGGGATCGCCGCCAGGCGTGCAGCCTAAAACCCGAAGAACTTGCGTTGTTACCGTCCTGTGTGTAACTTTGGCTTTCGCTCATCACCTGGGCCATTCGATCGTGAAATCTGACTGACCCGGCATACATCGTGACGCCAATCACTGTAGGGGTCAAAACCAGTACAGCCAAACGCCATTTATTGGGAATCTCCCACATGACAACCAACGTCAGAACCGTGAAAGTGGCCAGGTAGCCTGTTTTCCCTTCTTGTAAAAACAGGTTGTTTGAGATGGCGGCCACTGCCAGTAGCAAAGCCAGCCAGCTTGAGGCCTGCCAATGCTTGCGCATGTGCCAGATCACGCCTGCTGCTGCAGAAAAAATCAGGGTTTGATCGAGGTAGGTGGAATACACCACAGAGTGGTATTGGGGGTTCAGCACACTGGTCGCCCAAGGGACCCTAAATCCGGTGGCCATGATCCACGAACTCAGAATGAAAAATGCCTGGCTTGCAATGAAGGCCTTTAGGGCAAAGCCTGCTTCTCTCGCATTGCGAATCAACATGACAAGTATGGCAATTTCCAATAACTTGCCATGTTTGACAAAAGCTTGCAGCGCAACGTCTGGTGGGGCCTCACTCCACATCAAACTCAGTGCAAAGACAGCCCATATCAGCAAGATCACTCGCACAGACCATAAATCGCGGGCCGCTAGGTCGGTTGACCCTCGTATCAAAAAAATAACAAGGTAAACCAAACTGAATGTAAACAGCAGCAGCTTGCCAAGGCTGATCCATGCCATGGGTAGACTGACAGAAACGACCACCAGGCAGATAACGAATAACCGAAGGCCGGTGGCAATGCGAGTCAAAATAGGCATAGATTGGATTTGGAACAGTACAACTTTACCTCAAAGGCTTGAGGGTCTTGAGACGGACAGAACGTCATCTATGATCAACGTTTAATTGCCATTTTTCACATCAGCGTATGTTACTGTCCGTCATCGTCATCACTCACAACGAGGAAGCCAACATTGGCGACTGCCTCAAGAGCCTTGAGTTTGCGGACGAAATTATCGTGGTGGATAGCGCCAGCACCGACCACACGGCAGACATCGCGCGGGCGCTGGGCGCGCAAGTGCATGTGACTGAAGACTGGCCGGGTTTTGGTCCGCAGAAGAATCGGGCACTTGCTCTGGCCAAAGGCCGATGGGTGTTGTCTGTCGACGCAGACGAGCGGGTTGACGGCGACTTATGGGCTGACATAAGGAATGTGATAGGGCGTGCGACCGGGCCTGCTGTCTATCGATTTCCAAGGCGCTCAAGGTACTGCGGGCAGTTCATGCGGCACTCGGGCTGGTCACCTGATTGGGTCGTTCGTTTGTTTCGACAGGGTTCTGCAAAATTCTCGGATGACTTGGTTCACGAAAGACTGTTGGTTCAAGGCGACATAGGCGACTTGAAGTCTCCGTTACTGCATTTGAGTTTTCCTGACTTCGAATCTGTATTGGACAAGGCCAACCGGTACTCCACGGCTGGCGCGCAAGCCATGGCCTTAAAAGGCAAGGATGCGAGCCTTTATGGTGCCATTGGTCATGGGTTTTGGGCATTTTTCAGGACCTATGTCCTGCGTCGTGGGTTTTTAGATGGGCAATTGGGCTTGGCTTTGGCGATTTCCAATGCCGAAGGTACTTATTACCGCTACGCAAAACGTTGGCTGATGACGCGCAACGCAGCGGGGTAAGACGTTGCCGTTAGTAACCTCCATCGTGGTGCTGACTTACAACCGGGTGGATGCGCTCATTCCGGCACTCAAGGCCTTGGCTGTGCAGTGTGATGAGCGGCATGAGATTGTGATTGCTGATGACGGCTCCAACGCCGAGGCGGTGGAATCCCTGCGCTTGCAAATGCCGCAGTTCCGCTGTGCCGTCAGGCATGTTTGGCATCCTGACCGTGGATTTACCGCATCGAGGGCAAGAAATTTAGGCGCTTTGTCAAGCCTTGGCCGCTATCTTGTGTTTCTTGACGGTGATTGCGTCCCAAATCCGAAGTTCGTCGAGGCGCATGAGGCGCTGGCACAAAAGGGTTGCTTCGTGAATGGCAACCGGGTTTTGCTGAGTGAGCGTCTCACGCAACAAGTGACGTCAGGCAAGGTCGATTTGACACAAGCTGCGGCCATGGATTGGTTTGTTTGGCGCCTCAAGGGCGACATCAATAAACTGGCCCACTTGGTTTATTGGCCGCAAGCACCCGGTAGACGTGAGACCAAATTTCGCTGGAAGCAAATACGAAGCTGCAACTTTGCGCTTTGGAAAGATGATTTTCTGACTGTCAATGGCTTTGATGAGTCATTTGAAGGCTGGGGCCATGAAGATGCAGACTTGGTGCTGCGCTTGCATCACTTGGGGCTTTGCAGGAAAAATGGGTTTATGGGCACAGAGGTTTATCATCTGTGGCATCGGCAAAACAGCCGATCAAGTGAAGATGTGAACCATCAGCGTGTGATGGACCGCATCCAAACGGGTATTGTGAGCGCGTCAAGAGGCGTTTGCGATAATTTGTGCGCTAATGATGTCGTCATCACCTGCATGAATTGACCAACTTACCACCGGGCTAAATTATTTAATGATGCGAGCTTTTTTAAACATTTGTATCTGCGGCATGTTTGCGCTTTTTACGCAAACCAGTTTCGCCCAGTTTCGAATTGAAGTCACGGGTGTTGGTCTCACCCAGATTCCCGTCACTGTGGCGCCATTTCGCGGCCAGGACACCCTGAATCAAAAGATTTCCGAAATTGTTCTGGCCGACTTGGAGCGCAGCGGGCAATTTCGTTCCGTCAAGACGCCAGTGGGTGCATTCGATGAGGCCATCAAACCTGACCTTTCAGCGCTGCGCCAGGTGGGTGCCGATGCGTTGGCCTCTGGCAGCATCATCAAGCTCGCCGATGGTCGATTCGATGTGCGTTTCCGGCTATGGGATGTGGTCAAGGGCCAAGACCTGGGTGGTCAGAGTTTTATGGTCGCAGCTTCTGACTTGCGCTTGGCCGCGCATCGCGTGGCGGACTATGTCTATGAAAAGTTGACTGGAGACAGAGGTATTTTTTCGACGCGCATTGCTTATGTGACCAAGGCAGCACAGCGATACCAGTTATGGGTGGCTGACGCAGATGGTGAAAATTCACAATCCGCGCTGGCAAGTCCGGAGCCCATCATCTCTCCAGCCTGGTCCCCTGATGGCAACCAGTTGGCTTACGTGTCGTTTGAGTCGCGCAAGCCGGTGGTTTATGTGCACAACGTGAGTTCTGGCAAGCGCCGGTTGATTGCCAACTTCAAGGGATCCAACAGCGCACCTGCCTGGTCGCCTGACGGCAAA
>JBBQZG010000140.1:0-7549 GCA_038207945.1 Burkholderiales bacterium | reverse complement strand
TGGTGGTGGTGGGTGCCGGCCCGGTGGGTTTGGCAGCGGCGATTGAGTTGGCGCAGTCGGGCGTGCCGGTGGTGCTGCTCGACGACGACGACACCGTGTCGGTGGGCTCGCGCGGCGTCTGTTACGCCAAGCGCACCCTCGAAGTGCTTGACCGCCTGGGCCTGGGTGAGCCTTGCATGGACAAGGGCGTGAGCTGGAACGTGGGCCGCACGTTTTTCCGCGAGCAAGAGGTCTACAACTTCAACCTGCTGCCGCAAGCCGACCACAAGCGCCCCGGCATGATCAACCTTCAGCAGTATTACCTGGAAGAGTTTGAGGTGACACGCGCCAAGAAGCTGCCCAACCTGGACCTGCGCTTCAAAAACAAGGTGGTGTCGGTGACGCCGCAGGGTGATGGCGCGACGTTGCAAGTTGAAACGCCCGACGGCATTTATTCCCTGGAGACCGATTGGCTGGTGGTGGCCGACGGTGCCCGCAGTGGCATTCGGCGCATGATGGCTCTGGACATTGAAGGCAAGATTTTCAAGGACCGTTTCCTGATTGCCGACGTGGTCATGAAGGCTGATTTTCCGCACGAGCGCTGGTTCTGGTTTGACCCGCCGTTTCACCCCGGTCAATCGGTGCTGCTGCACCGCCAGGCCGACAACGTGTACCGCATCGACTTTCAACTCGGCTGGGACGCCGACCCTGAAGAAGAGAAGAAGCCCGAGAAGGTGATGCCGCGCATCAAGGCCATGCTCGGTGATGACCGCGAGTTTGAGCTGGAGTGGGTCAGCGTCTACACCTTTCAGTGCCGCCGCATGAACGCCTTCACCCACGGCCACGTGCTGTTTGTGGGTGATGCGGCGCACCAGGTGTCGCCGTTTGGGGCACGCGGTGCCAACTCTGGCATTCAGGACACTGACAATCTGTGCTGGAAACTCAAGCTGGTGGTCGAAGGCAAAGCCCCGCCAGCGTTGCTTGACACCTATTCTGAAGAACGGGTGTTTGCCGCCGAAGAAAACCTGCTCAACTCGACCCGCTCTACCGACTTCATCACGCCCAAAAGCAAGACCTCGTTGACGTTTCGCAACGCGGTGCTGAGCCTAGCGCGCGAGCACGCGTTTGCCCGCGCACTGGTCAATTCAGGGCGTTTGTCGGTGCCGAGCTACCTGACCGAGTCACGCCTGAACACACCCGATGACGGCAGTTTTGCTGGCGACATGGTGCCCGGCGCGCCGATGGACGATGCACCCATGCAGGTACAGGGCCAGGCGGCCTGGTTGCTTGACCAGGTGGGTAAGCAATTCATGCTGCTGGTGTACGTGCTTGATGCCGCCTTGGTCGATGCCGGCCTGCTGGCCAGCTTCAAGGCCGTGGCAAGCGGGCCAATGGCACCTGAAGTGGTGTTGGTGGCAGCCAAAGCCAGCACGGCGCCGAATGGTCTGCGGGTGCTGGAAGACCGCGCTGGGCGGTTTGCCGAGCGCTTTGATGCCACGCCCGGCACCACCTACCTGATCCGCCCGGACCAGCATGTGGCGGCACGCTGGCGCAGTTTTGATGCCGAACAGGTCAGCTTGGCCATCGCCCGCGCCACCTGCAACCTTCAATAAGGAGCCCTTGATGCCACTTAAGCTGCAACCCAACTTCAACGAGTCCGGCAAGCGTTACTTTCGCGCCTTCACACCGGGCGACGATTTTTACGAAGCGTTGATCGACACCCACCGCGACCTCAGCGACGAACAAAGCGCCATGGTCAACGCCAAACTGGTGCTGCTGCTGGCCAACCACGTGGGCGACATCAGCGTGCTGCGCCAAGCCATGCAAATTGCCCGCAACGAATCTTGATCGGAACTCCCATGCAAATCCAGAAAATTCACCATGTGGCCTACCGCTGCAAAGACGCCAAACAAACCGTGGAGTGGTACGGCAAGTACCTCAACATGGCCTTCATCCTGGCGATTGCCGAGAACGAAGTGCCATCCACCAAAGAGCCCGACCCCTACATGCACGTCTTTCTGGACGCCGGCGGTGGCAATGTGCTGGCGTTTTTTGAGCTGCCGACCCAACCCGAAATGAGCCGCGATATGAATACCCCGGCCTGGACGCAACACCTCGCCATGCAAGTGGCCACGGTCGACGAATTGCTGGAAACCAAGGCCAAGCTGGAAGCCGATGGCATTGAGGTGGTGGGCCCCACCGACCACACCATCTTCAAATCCATCTACTTCTTTGACCCCAGCGGCCACCGGCTGGAACTCGCCGCCAACACCGGCACGCCAAAAATGGCCAAGATGCTTGACGAGGCCAAGTGGGACATGCTCAACGAATGGGCCATCACCAAAAAAGCCCCGCAGCACGCCCGCTGGATGCACGACGGCTCTTACGCCGGGGAATAAGCCATGAAACTTGCCACACTCAAACAAGGCGGACGCGACGGCACCCTGGTGGTGGTCAACCGCGCGTTGACCCACTGCCGCGCCGTGCCAGCCATTGCCCGCACCTTGCAAGCTGCGCTGGACGACTGGGAAGCGTGCGAACCGCAGTTGCGCCAGGTCTATGAAGCCTTGAACAGTGGCGCCTTCAGCAACCCCGACGTGTTCGACCAAGCCGCCTGCCACTCCCCCTTGCCGCGTGCCTACCAATGGGCGGACGGCTCGGCTTATGTCAACCATGTAGAGCTGGTGCGCCGCGCCCGGGGCGCCGAGTTGCCCGCTGAATTCTGGACCGACCCCTTGATGTACCAGGGTGGCTCGGATTCGTTTATCGGCCCACGCGACCCGGTGCGCGCCCTCTCGGTGGACTGGGGCATCGACCTGGAAGCCGAAGTGGCGGTGGTCACCGGCGACGTCCGAATGGGTTGCAGCGTGGCGGACGCCATCAAATCGGTGCGCCTGCTGATGCTGGTCAACGACGTGTCGCTGCGCAACCTAATACCAAACGAGTTGGCCAAGGGTTTTGGCTTCTTCCAGTCCAAACCCGCGTCAGCCTTCAGCCCGGTGGCGGTCACGCCCGACGAGCTGGGTGCCGACTGGTTGGATAGCCGGGTGCAACGGCCTTTGACCGTGCACCTGAACGGCGCCTTGTTTGGCCAGCCCGACGCGGGGCAAGACATGGTCTTCAACTTTGCACAACTGATTGCCCATGCCGCCAAAACGCGTGAGCTGTGCGCAGGTTCCATCATCGGTTCCGGCACGGTGTCGAACAAGCAGGGCGGGCTGTATGGCTCGTCGGTGGCGCACGGCGGGGTCGGCTATGCCTGCATTGCCGAGGTGCGCATGTACGAAACGATTGAAACCGGCAAACCGCAAACGCCCTACATGCAGTTTGGCGACAGCGTGCGCATTGAGATGCTGGACGCGCAAGGCGCGTCGATCTTTGGCGCAATAGACCAAACCGTGCAGGCCTATTCAGGCTAAGCCTGAAAGAAATTTTCAGCCATTTTGGCCTCTAGCCCTTATCGAATAAGCGCAAGCAGCTATTTTTTTAGTTAATTTGATTGAACCACACAGGAGCATCCCATGACCCACCCTTTGTTTGAAAAACACCGCGCCAAACTTGACGCCGCCCTCAACGCCATCCACACCCGTGGCTACTGGGCCGCGTACAACGAGATGCCCAGCCCCAAGACCTATGGTGAAACTGCAGCGGATGACGGAAAAAAGGCGTTTGAGGCGCACCTGGGTCAGCAGTTTGACCTGCAGCAGCCTGGCACCCACGCCTGGTTGGGCGGCGAGGTGTCGCCCTTTGGCATCGACCTGAATGTGCAGTACCCGGTGTGCGACATCGAGGCGCTGATTGCTGCTGGCCAGACCGCCATGACCGGTTGGCAAGCCGCTGGCGTGGAAGGCCGTACCGGGCTGTGCATCGAGATGCTGGACCGCCTGAACGCGCAGAGTTTCGAGATCGCCCACGCGGTGATGATGACCACCGGCCAGGGCTGGATGATGGCGTTTCAGGCCGGCTCACCCCACGCGCAAGACCGTGGCCTGGAGGCCGTGACCTACGCCTACCGCGAGCAAAGTTTTGTGCCCGCTGAAGCCACCTGGGAAAAGCCGCAGGGCAAAAACCCGCCGCTGGTCATGAAGAAGCATTTTCAGATTGTCGGCCGGGGTGTGGCCGTGGTAGTGGGTTGTGGCACTTTCCCCACCTGGAACACCTACCCCGGCCTGTTTGCCGCGCTGGCCACCGGCAACGCGGTGGTTGTCAAACCGCACAACAACGCGATTTTGCCCGCCGCCATCACCGTGCGCACCCTGCGCGCCGTGTTGACCGAGCACGGCCTTGACCCCAACCTGGTCAGCCTGTGTGTGCCCGACAAGCGTGAAACCACGCAGGCGCTGGTCACGCACGTGGCCGTGAAATCAGTCGATTTCACCGGTGGCAACGTGTTTGGCCAGTGGCTCATTGACCATTGCCGCCAGGCCCAGGTGTATGCCGAGCTGGCCGGGGTCAACAACATCGTGATCGACTCGACCGACGCCTACAAACCCATGCTGCGCAACCTGGCGTTCACGCTGTCGCTGTATTCCGGCCAGATGTGCACCACCTCGCAAGCGCTGTTTGTGCCCGCCGGTGGCATTGACACCGAAGACGGCCACAAGACCTATGACGAGGTGGGTGCCGACCTGGCCCGCGCCATTGAAGGTTTTCTGGCCAAGCCCGAAGTGGCTTGTGCCGTGCTCGGTGCGGTGCAATCCAACGACACCCTGGCACGCATTGCGTTGGCCGAGAGTGGCGCGTTGGGCCAGGTGCTGCTGGCATCAAAGAAGCTCGACAACCCCGAGTTTCCCAAAGCCCAAGTGCGCACCCCGGTGCTGCTGGCCTGCGATGCGGCCGATGAAGCCGCGTACATGGAAGAGCGCTTTGGCCCGATCACCTTTGTCGTGAAAGTGGCCGACACCGCGGCCGCCATTGCCTTGTCGGAGCGGGTCATCAACACCCACGGCGCCCTGACAGCCGGTATTTACTCAACCCGCCCCGAAGTGATCGAGGCCATGACGGCCGCCACCTGGCGCGCCAAAGTGGCGTTGTCCATCAACCTGACCGGCGCGGTGTTTGTCAACCAGTCCGCCGCGTTCTCGGACTACCACGGCACTGGTGGCAACCCGGCGGCCAACGCCTCGTATTCAGACTCAGCCTTTGTCGCCAACCGTTTCCGAGTCGTGCAGCGCCGCGCCCACGTGTAAGGCACGCCATGATCTACCAGCACATTCTCTTTGCAGCCCAAGACGGCATTGCCCGCCTGACGCTCAACCGCCCCGACAAGCTCAACAGCTTTACCGGCGCCATGCATGTGGAGTTGCGTGCCGCGCTTGACACCGTGCAACACGACAAGACCATTCGTGTGCTGGTGATCACCGGTGCCGGCCGTGCGTTTTGTGCCGGACAAGACCTGGCCGACCCCGACATGGCCATGGGCTCGATGCAGCCTGACATTGGCCATGTGGTGGAACAAAACTACAAGCCGCTGATTCTGGCGCTGCAAAACCTGCGTGTACCCACGCTGGCCATGGTCAACGGCATTGCGGCCGGGGCCGGGGCCAGCCTGGCGCTGGCCTGCGACCTGGTGATTGCCGCCAAATCCGCCTCGTTTTTGCAGGCGTTCAGCAAAATCGGCCTGATTCCGGACACCGGCGGCACCTGGTTTTTGCCGCAGCGCGTCGGCATGGCGCGCGCCATGGGCCTGGCCATGCTGGCCGACAAATTGCCGGCTGAAAAAGCCGAGGCCTGGGGCCTGATCTGGCAGGCGGTCGATGACACCGCGCTGGCGTCCACGGTGGACCAGTTGGCGGCGCAATTGGCGCAAATGCCGACCCGTGCGCTGGTTGCCACCCGGCTGGCCATGCACGCCGCGCCCAACCACACACTCGAACAACAGCTCGGTTTTGAAGCCGGCTTCATGCGCGAGCTGGGCTGGCGCGACGACTTCAAGGAAGGTGTGGCAGCTTTCCAGCAAAAACGCGCCCCCAAATTCACCGGCAACTGATCTCCATGACACAAGCACTTTCAACTCAAGCCGTCGTCGCCGTCATTGGCGCGGGCGCCATGGGGGCTGGCATTGCCCAGGTGGCCGCCGCCGCTGGTCACACGGTCAAGCTGCTCGACAACCGCCCTGGCGCTGCTGCCCAGGCCATTGACGGCATTCGCGCCCAGTTTGAAAAAATGGCGGCCAAGGGCAAGATGCGCCCAGAGGCGGCCCAAGCCGCGGGCGCGCGCTTGCTGGCAGCCGGGCACATCACTGATTTGGCCGATGCGGCCCTGGTGGTGGAAGCCATTGTGGAAAACCTCTCGGTCAAACAAACGCTGTTCAAAGACCTGGAAGCGGTGGTGTCAGGCGAGTGCATTCTGGCCAGCAACACCTCGTCGATTTCCATCACCGCCATTGGCGCCGCACTCACACACCCGCAACGTCTGGCCGGGCTGCACTTCTTCAACCCGGCGCCGCTGATGGCGCTGGTCGAGGTGGTGTCAGGTCTGGCCACACACCAAGACGTCGCCGCCACGCTGTTTGCCACGGCTACGGCCTGGGGCAAGACCCCGGTGCTGGCCAAATCCACGCCCGGCTTCATCGTCAACCGCGTGGCACGCCCGTATTACGCCGAAGCCTTGCGCGTGCTCAATGAAGGCGGTGCCGATTGCGCCACGCTGGATGCCTGCTGCCGCGAGGCTGGGGGTTTTCGCATGGGACCGTTTGAGCTGATGGACTTGATTGGCCACGACGTGAACTTTGCCGTGACCAACTCGGTGTGGCGTGCCTTTTTCAACGACCCGCGCTTTTTGCCCTCGTTGATTCAGCAAGACCTGGTCGATGCCGGTTTTCTCGGCAAGAAATCGGGACGTGGTTTTTTTGATTACAGCGCCAGCGCCGTCAAACCGCTGCCCGCCACCGTGCCACCGCAGCCGCAACCCCATGACATCGTGGTCTATGGCGACAGCGCAGCGGCACAGGCTTTGGCTGCGCGCCTGACAGCCAAAAGCATAAGTTTTGTCCAAGTTGGGGCCCAGGGCGACACCGTGGCCAGCGCCGGTGAGGCCATCCTGCGCGTGACCGACGGCCGCACCGCCACGCGCTGTGCCTTTGACACACAAACGCCCAACACCGTGCTGATCGACCTGGCGCTGGACTACGCCCAAGCCACCCGGCTGGCCATCAGCGTGGCCGCGCAATGCGACAGCGTGGCCGCCAACCACGCCGTTGGCTTGTTACAGGCGGCGGGTTTTGCCGTGTCGCAGTTGCAAGACATCCCCGGCCTGATCGTGATGCGCAGCGTGGCCATGCTGGCCAACGAGGCGTTTGATGCCGTCAACCAGGGCGTTTGTGACGCAGCAGCCGTCGACACCGCCATGCGCCTGGGCGTCAATTACCCCTGCGGCCCGCTGGCCTGGGCCAAGGCCATTGGCATGGAGAAGGTCAGCACCGTGCTGCTGCACCTGGCGCAAACCTATGGTGAAGACCGCTACCGCACCTCGCCCCTGATTCAACACCACGTTTATGCAGCAAAGGCAGCTTTATGACTGAACACCTGACCGACCCGCAAGCCCTGGCCGACGCCGTGACGCAAGCCAT
>JBBQZG010000139.1:0-7567 GCA_038207945.1 Burkholderiales bacterium | reverse complement strand
GCCAGGCGACAGCGGCGCGGTCTTCAGAGGCGCCCGACACCGCAATCTTGAACTTGCGTGGCAGGTGTGCAAACTCGGGGTGCAGCGTGCTCCACTGGCGCATGATTTCGCAGTAGGGGCGCGGGTCGATCAGTTCGTCGGAGGCAATGCCGGCCAGCGCGTCGGTGGTGATGTTGCGGATGCAGTTGCCGCTGGTCTGGATGCCGTGCATGTCCACACTGGCCAGCAGGTCCATCACGTCGGCGCTTTTGTCCAGCGGAATCCAGTTGAACTGGACGTTTTGCCGGGTCGAGAAGTGGCCGTAACCGGTGGGCAGGTGCTGGGTGCCGAGCTCAAACTGCTTGGCGCTGGCCGTGCCAAAGACCTGGGCGCTGGGCTGATCAAACTCGCGGGCAATTTTTGCCAGCGCGCGCAGTTGGCGGCTGGCGATCTCGCCATAGGGCACGGCCACCCGCAGCATCGGTGCGTGGCGTTGCACATACCAGCCATTTTGCAGGCGCAGCGGGCGGAATTCGTCGTCACCCAGTTCACCCTTGAGGTTGCGTTCAAGCTGGTCGCGGTACTGGGCGGCGCGGCTTCGGATGAATTGGCGGTCAAAGTCTGTGTATTGGTACATGATTATTTTTTCAGAACGCGATTAATTTGGTGCCGGCGTAGGCCAGCAGAACCGACAGCAGCCCCCGGATCACCCGCTCGGGCACGCGGGTCATGAAGTGCGAACCCAACCAGATGCCTGGCAGCGAGCCCGCCAGCAACAGGCTCAACATGGACCAGTCCACCGACCCCAGCGAGGCGTGACCAGCACCCGCCACCAAAGTCAAAGGCACCGCATACGCAATGTCGGCGGCCACAATGCGCGGCAGCGGCAGCAGCGGGTACAACACCATCAGCACCGTCACACCAATGGCCCCGGCACCCACTGAGGTGATCGACACCAGCGTGCCAATCAGCGCGCCAAACAGCAGTGGCAGGCTCCAGTGGCGCGGTGTGGTGGCCAGCGCTTCTTGTCCGGCGGCGATGCGTGTGGGCGCAGTTTTGCCGCGCAGCGCCTTGTACAGCGTGGCCGCCGCCGTGAGCAACAGGGCCACGCCCAGGGTGGACGTCATCAGATGCTGCACGGCAGCGTCTGCCGGGCCAAGTGTTTTGAGCACCCAGAGGGTGATCAGCGCCGCCGGAATGCTGCCGGCCGACAAATGCAACACCACGCGCCAATCCACTAAGCCTGAGCGCGCCATTTTGACCGTGCCACCGAGCTTGGTGAACGCCGCAAACAGCAGGTCGGTGCCAACCGCCATGTAAGGCTTGACGCCAAACACAAAGATCAGGATGGGCGTCATCAGCGAGCCGCCACCGACCCCGGTCAAACCGACCACGATGCCTACAAAAAAACCAGCGAAGATAAAAGCGATGTCATGCATAGGGGCAGACTGTAGAGAAAATTGCTTATATTTCAAACTACATTATTGTGTTGAAGATATGTTGATTTGAATATATAGATTTGATTTAAATCACCTCGTCCGTGGCCTGTGCGGATGGTGCGCAGGGATAATGTGGCGCGCGGCCAGCCTTTATGCGTCGCCCTGTTTGAGACACACCTTATGACCTCTGAAGAATCCGAACTTCCTGAATACCGCGCGATGCTGGAAATTTCACTGCCCACGGCGATGGAGCTGACACGTCTGGGATTGGCAACGATGATCGACATCCGCCAGTCGTTTGAGATCGAGATGAAAGGGGCCATCCCTGACAGCCTGCATGTGCCCTTGTTTGAGGTGAAGGTCATGCTGGGGCACGCCTTGACGGAAGATGAACAGGACATCCTTGACGCCGGTGAACCCAAAGACATGGATGCAAGGTCGTTTTTCACCTTGATCAACCAGTTGCACCACGAGCGTGACCATCTGCTGCTGTGCGTCTGCAACAGTGGCAAGCGCAGTGTGTCCGCCGCCTTGCTGCTTCGTTCGCTGGGTTACCCCAAGGCGCTGTCGGTGGTGGGTGGCTTTCAGGCCTGGAAGAAGTTGCAGACCGCGATGGCGGTGGCTGCAGCCGCTGCGGCGATGAATACGGCAGGCACTTAGTTTTTCGGAAATTCTTGCCAGGTGAAGGTTTAAACCCAGCCCAAAGCGCCTGTCAATGCCCCGGCGCCCAGCAACCACAGCAGGTGCAGTTTGGTGCGCCATACCAGCACCGCCACCGCTGCGGTGAGTAGCCATAGCGGCCAGTGCGCCAGGTCCGCACCATGGGCGGCGGTCAAAATCCAGCCGGTGGCAATCAACAAGGCCAGCACCACCGGCGCCATGCCTTGTTTGAAGGCGCGCACCGCGCGCAACTCGCGGTTTTGGTGACCCCAGCGCGAGGCGGCAAACGTCAGTGTGGTGCTGGGCAGCAAAATGCCCAGCATCGACAGCAGCACGCCGAGCAAGGCACTGGCCCAGCCGACCCAGCCGGCGCCCAGGCCCCCGCCTGCGTTCAGGCCCACATGCCAGCCCATCAGGGCAACAAACAACACATTGGGGCCGGGCGCGGCCTGCGCGATGGCAATCGAGGCATTGAACTGGCCGTCAGTCATCCAGTGGTGCTGGTCGACCAGTGTGCGGTGCATGTCGGGCACGGTGGTGATGGCCCCGCCAACAGCCAGCAAGGACAGCGACAAAAAATGTGTCAGCAGTGCCAGCCAATCGGTTGCATTCATCGTGACCACGATGGCGTTCATGCGGGCAACTTCTCAAGGCGCCCAAGCTGGCGGTAAGCCCACAGCGCGCCCACACCACCCAAGCCCAGCAGCACCCAGATCAGGGGCAGACGCAGCACGGCAATAGCTATAAATGTAATAGCTGCTAGTGCATGACACACGTGGGCTCCGAGCACATTTTGCTTTAAAGATGCGAACAGCTTCAAGCCGGTGGCCGCAATCATCCCGGCGGCCACTGCACCCATGCCACGCAGCGCGCCCTGCACGGCCACGGAGTCTGACACACCGGCGAACAGAGCCGCCAGAATCAGCACAATCACCAGGGGAAAAGTCAGCATGCCCGCCAGCGCGACCATGCCACCGCGCACACCAAAGTAGCGGTCACCAATCATCAGCGACAGGTTCACCACGTTGGGGCCGGGCAGCACCTGGGCCACGGCCCAGTCCTCGATAAACTGCGCTTGGGTGAGCCACTGTTTTTTATCCACCAACTCGCGTTGTGCAATGGCCACCACGCCACCAAAACCCTGCAGGGCCAGCGCCGTGAAGGCCCAAAAAAGCTCGGTCAGAGAGTGCGGTTGGGGTTGTATTGGCAGGGTCGAATCAGCCGTTGGCAAGGGGATGTCAGGAAGTGCGTGAGCCATGCCCCGATTATCGTGGTGTGCTTCCCCGCCAAGTGCCGGGCGTGTCAAAAACGGCGGGCTATCGGGGTGCCTCAACCTGACGCAGCAGCCAGGCGATCACGCTGTGGTCCAGGCACATCTGCAAGTGCCCCACCGCGCTGAATTCAGTGGCTGCAGCGCCATCCAGCAGCTGCTCGCGCTGGGGATGGATGATGTTGTCATGCTGCGTGAGCGCCAGGTGCATCAGCTGGCGCTTCAGCGGCGTTTCGCTGAGCCCAAGCTCGCTCAACCAGGCACTGTGCCATTTCATTTGTGCGCCGTTGGGTGTGGTCACCCATTGCGGCGCCTGGGTGCCACGGTGCGGCGTGCCCAGGGTAATGATTTTTGCCACATGCTGGCTGCCGTATGCACGCAGCCAAGCACGAATCGCCAGCCCGCCCATGCTGTGGCCCACCAGCACCACCTGTGGCGCACCTGATTGGGCTCGCAACGTGGCCACAGCACCCTCAATCAGTGGTGCGTAGTTATCAATCGAGATGAACAATGGCTCCATATCAACTGCCAGCACCGGGTGTCCGGACTGGCGCAATGCCTGGGCCACGTTGTCCCACACCCGGTGGTTGCACAAAAAACCGTGCACCAGCAGCACGGGCAGGGCGTTTCGGCCCGGTTCAGCCGGACCGGTGGCCTCCAAGACGCCAGGGTTGGTGGTGGTCCATGGCAAGCGCAGACCAAAAATCAGCAAAGCCGCCTTGAACTCCCCCCAGACGGCTCTCAACCAAGGTTGCAGCGGCCCGGCAGGGCGCGATTGCAACATCGACATGCCAATGATCACCCCTTGCCAAAACACCACCCAGCCCAGGCCACCCAACACAATCAGCGCAAGCGATGCCATGCCCCATTTGGGTGCCAGTTCCACAGCCCCCCACGTGCCGATCAGTGCCCCAGTGAGCACTTGGACAAGGTAGGTGAAGCGAAGCAGGCGGGCGAGCATGGTGGGTTTCCTGATAATGCGGTGGTCACAGTATGCCTGCCGGCGCCATGCATCGCCCAAGAATCCTCATGCCCCAACTCTTAAGTTTACAAATCGGAACAGCGCGCCGCGCCATGGTCAGCGGCCGCAGCGTGCTCACGGCCATTCACAAACAGCCCGTCTCAGGCCCGGTGCCCGTGATGCGCCTGGGCCTGATGGGCGACGAGCAGGCTGATTTGTCGGTGCATGGTGGCCTGGACAAGGCGGTTTACGCCTACCCCAGCGAACACTATGCGTTTTGGCTGGATGCGCGCAGAAATGCGGGGTTGGGCGGCATTGACGATGCGCTGCCCTGGGGCAGCATGGGCGAAAACCTGAGCATTGCGGGCCTGTTGGAGGCCGACGTGTGGGTGGGTGATGTGCTGAAATTTGGACACTGCACGCTGCGCGTGACCCAGCCGCGTGAGCCCTGTTACAAGTTCAATGCGGTCATGGGTTTTGCCACGGCCTCCAAATTGATGGCTCAACACGGGTGTTGTGGTTTTTACCTGGCGGTGGATGAGCCCGGCAGTTTGCAGGCAGGAGAGGGTTTCGAGCTGATCGCCGGCCCGCGCCGCTTGGGGATGCCAGAGCGTTTCAAGGCCAAGCTGTTCAAGCACCTGCGCTGAGCGATTCCGGGCTTGCCAGGCATCAGCTCAAAACGCTATTTAATCAATAGCTACAGGTGCTTTATCTGAAAGGGCTGGAGCCTATTTTTTTGCAATCAAAGAATCCAGCAGGACATCTTTGTCGCGCCAGATCTGGTTGACCCAGCCCTGACCGAGTTCGCGCAAGGCTTGCTCGGAGGTGGATGCGCTGTCAGCGGGCACCCTCGGCACCGGCAGGGTGCGGGCTCGCACGACGACATGCGGCACACGCCCTTGTAAAAACTGCCAGAAATTGGGCGCGCCGTCCGGGTAGGCAATGGTCAGATCCAGCACAGCACCAAATTTTTCACCCATGGCGTCCAGCGCCAGCGTCAGGCCGCCTGCTTTGGGCTTGAGCAGGTGGCGGTAGGGCGACTGCTGGCGCGCCTGTTTGGCGGGGGTGAAGCGCGTGCCTTCCAGAAAATTCATCACACTGGTGGGCACCAGGGCGTATTTCTCGCAGGCGGCGCGGGTGGTGGCAGCGTCTTTGCCGCGCGCCTCAGGGTGCTTTTGCAGGTAGGCCTCGTTGTGGCGACGCATGAATGGAAATTCCAGTGCCCACCAGGCCAGCCCCATGATGGGCACCCAGATCAGCTCTTTTTTCAAAAAAAATTTCAGCAGCGGAATGCGCCGGTTCAGCACATGCTGCAGCACCAGAATGTCCACCCATGACTGGTGGTTGCACACCACCAGGTACCACTGTCGCGGGCTCAAAGCCTCGATGCCTGTCACGTCCCAGTCCATGCGCTGTGTCAGACGCATCCAGCCGCTGTTGCCGGCAATCCAGGCCTCGGCAATGCGCAGCAGCAACGGGTCAATCAGCAGCCGCACAGGCTTGAACGGAAGCAGCAGCTTGACCATTGACACCAAAAGCAAAATGGGCACCCAAAGCAGGATGTTGAGCAGCATCAGCGTGCTGGCGATCAGGCCAAGCAGAGGCGCAGGTAAAAAAGAGAGCATGGTTTGGCCTGTGGTTGTAGCGGCTTTGTAACACCTCAACGTATTTTCGCGGATGATTCAGGCATGAGCACCACTGATTTACCCCACTCCCCAACGCAACACCCGGCCCTGCAAGTCGCCTTGATCGGCTACGGCAGCGCTGGCCGCATCTTTCACGCCCCGCTGATCTCGGGCATGCCCGGCCTGCATCTGAATTGCATTGTGTCAAGCCAGCACGTGGCCGTGCAGCAGGACTGGCCCAATGTGCGCTGCCTGGCCAGCGCCAGCGCAGCACTGGATAACCCAGCCATCGATCTGGTGGTGATTGCCACCCCCAATGCCAGCCATTTTCAGTTGGCCCAACGTGCCTTGGTCGCTGGTAAGCACGTGGTGGTTGACAAACCCTGCACCGTGACGTTAGCTGAGACACAAAGCCTGCTGGATTTGGCGCGTGCCCAGGGCAAAGTGCTCACTGTGTTCCAGAACCGGCGCTTTGACAGTGACTTTTTGGCACTGCAACAAGTGATTCAAAGTGGCGCGTTGGGTCGTGTGGTTGAGGTCAACTCGCACTTTGACCGTTACCGCCCCAGCGTGCCAGTGCGCTGGCGTGAGCAAAGTTTGCCTGGTTCTGGGCTGTGGTTGGACCTCGGGCCTCATTTGGTGGACCAGGCCTTGACACTGTTTGGCTTGCCCGATGAAATCTTACTGGACATGGCCGCATTGCGCGATGGTGCGCTGGTGAATGACTGGTTTCATGCCGTGCTGCGCTACACCACACGCCACGGTGGTTTGCGCGTGGTGCTGCACGCCAGCACGCTGGTGGCAGAGCTGGGCCCACGCTGGGCGGTGCATGGCACACGGGGAAGCTTCACCAAATTTGGCCTGGACATTCAGGAAGACACCTTGAAAGCCGGCCAGCGACCGCAGCTTGGCCATGCGCAGCACTGGGGCATTGACCCACATCCTGGCGAGGTCCGCAGTTTTGACAGCATTGCAGGCGTCGCTGCACCGGTGTCGGTGCGCCGCGCCGCGCCTAGTCCTGCTGGCAATTACCTCAACTATTACGCTCAGTTGCGCGACCACCTGTGGGGGGTAACGCCTGAGCCGCCGGTGACACCAGTGCAAGTCCATGCGGTGATGCAACTCCTCACCCTGGGTGAGCAAAGTGCGGCGCAGGGGCGGTTTGTGCCGGTGGCTGCCTGACGCGGGGCCGTCGCCTCAAGACACGCCATAGGGATGTGCGGCGATCCAGAGCGCAAAGTCCGCGCGAGGCATGGGTTTGGCGAAGTGATAGCCTTGCAAGCAGTCAGCACCAAGCTCACGCAGTGCCTGCGCCGTGGCAGCATCTTCGACACCTTCAGCCACGGTCTTGAGATTCAGTGCCTTGGCAAACTGGACGATAGCGTGCACCATGGACCGGCCAGCAGGTTCATGGATGCGCCGCACAAAGGAAATGTCAATCTTGAGTTCGTCTGCCGGCAATTCATGCAATTGTGAAAGCGACGAATAGCCAGTGCCAAAGTCATCCACCGCAAGACCAAACCCGGCCTGATCCAGCGCAGTCAGTTGTTCCACCGTTTTTGCGGCATCCTGGGTTGCCATGCTCTCGGTGATTTCAAGCACCACGTCCTGCGGCTTCAGGCCGCGCTGGGAC
>JBBQZG010000138.1:0-7622 GCA_038207945.1 Burkholderiales bacterium | reverse complement strand
GCCGCAGTGGCTGGCGTGCGGTGGCGCAATGCCGTAGGTGCGCAATTTCTCACGCCCTTGCGCTGTCATCCAGTCGGTCGACCAGGCGGGCGCAATCTGGGTCAGCACCCTTGCAGCCATGCCGGCCTTTGACAAGGCATTGACCACATCGTCATGCATCTGGCTCATGGCCGGGCAACCACTGTAGGTCGGGGTGATGACCACCTCCAGCCCGGTGGCAGTCTGGCGCACGCTGCGCTTGTTGCCCATTTCGCGCTGGTTCACCACCGGAATCTCGGGGTCGGTGACCGACTCCAGCAGGTTCCAGACGGCATAAAACGGCTCGTTCGGCTGCTTTTGCTCAATGGGGCCGTCAGGCAGACGTTCCGCCTGGCTTGGGGTGGCATCGGCTTGCATGCGGCTTACCAGACGGCTTCAGGGTGGGCGCGGGCCAGGCTTTGCATTTCGGCCAGCACAAAGCCCAGATGCTCGGAGTGCACGCCGGTTTTGCCGGTGGAGACATAGCCGCCATCTGCCGGGCGCTTGAGCGTGGCCGCCGCCAGTGCGTCGTCAACCAGCGCGTTCCACTGGCCTTGCATTTGCTGCGCATCAACACCCTGCCCACTCTTGACCACCGCAGTTTCCATCGGGCTGGGTGTCCAGAATTCCTGGGTGTATGGCATCAAATGGTCAATGGCGGCTTGCATCCGGGCATGCGATTCATCGGTGCCGTCACCCAGGCGCAGCAGCCAGTCATGGGCATGACGCAGGTGGTATTGCGCTTCCTTGAGTGACTTGGACGCAATGGCGGCCAGTTGCGCGTCACCTGAACTTTTTAGCCCATCCCATACCAGCACCATGAGGGCGCTGTACAAAAAGTTGCGAGCAACCGTGACCGCGAAGTCGCGCTCGGCCGCAGCCGTGGGGGCCAACGCGGTGCTGTGCGGTAGCTCCAGCAGGGTGTAGTTCTTGAAGTCGGGCACGTCGCGAAAGTAGGCCAGCAGATCTTCACTGGTTTTGCCGTCCTTGCGCACGGTGGCCACATGTTGGTACAACAGGCGCGCCTGACCAATCAGGTCGAGGCTGTTGTTGGCCAGCGCCAGGTCTTCTTCCAGCACGGGCCCATGGCCGCACCACTGGGCATTGCGCTGGCCCAGGATGACGGCGTTATCGGCGAGATGCAGCAGGTAATCTTGAAAATAGGCGGCCATTACATGTGCCCCACTTCGTCAGGGATGTCATAGAAGGTGGGGTGCCGGTAAATCTTGTCGGCGGCGGGCTCAAACATCGAGTCCTTGTCATCGGGCGCACTGGCCGTGATGTTTTTGCTGGGCACCACCCAGATGCTCACGCCTTCCTGGCGGCGCGTGTACACATCACGTGCCATTTGCAGGGCATGCCCGGCATCAGAGGCGTGCAGGCTGCCGCAGTGCTTGTGCTCCAGGCCTTGCTTGCTGCGAACAAAAACTTCCCAGAGAGGCCAATCTTTCAACGCGGGTGTGGTGGTGCTCATGCGGCTTCCTTGTGTGTGGTGGGTTGGTGTTTGCGGGCGTGCGCCAGGGCGGCATCGCGCACCCATTGGCCATCGTTGTGGGCTTTGACACGGGTGGCCAGACGCTCTTTATTGCAGGGGCCGTTGCCGTTGACGGTGGCCCAGAACTCGTCCCAGTCGATCTGACCGTAGTCAAAGTGCTGGCGTTCTTCGTTCCACTTCAGGTCAGGGTCGGGCAGGGTCACGCCCAGCACCTTGGCCTGCGGCACGGTGGCGTCGATGAATTTCTGACGCAAGTCGTCATTGCTGATGCGCTTGATGCCCCAGTGCATGGCCTGGGCGCTGTGCGGGCTGTCGGTGTCGGGCGGGCCAAACATGGCCAGGCATTTCCACCAGAAGCGGTTGACCGCGTCCTGCACCATGGCCTTTTGTTCGGCCGTGCCTTGCATCATCACCAGCAGGGCTTCATAACCTTGGCGCTGATGGAAAGACTCCTCCTTGCAGACACGGATCATGGCGCGGGCATACGGGCCATAGCTGCAGCGGCACAGCGGAATCTGGTTCATGATGGCCGCCCCATCGACCAGCCAGCCGACCACCCCCACATCCGCCCAATTGAGGGTGGGGTAGTTGAAGATGGAACTGTATTTGGCCTTGCCACTGTGCAGGTCGGCCAGCATCTGGTCGCGCCCGACGCCCAATGTTTCGGCCGCGCTGTACAGGTACAGGCCATGGCCGCCTTCGTCTTGCACCTTGGCAATCAGAATGGCTTTGCGCTTAAGGCTGGGGGCGCGGCTGATCCAGTTGCCCTCGGGCAGCATGCCAACAATTTCGCTGTGGGCGTGCTGGCTGATCTGGCGCACCAGGGTTTTGCGGTAGGCCTCTGGCATCCAGTCTTGTGGCTCGATCTTGCCGTCGGCTGATACCTTGGCATCAAAGCGCGCCTGAAACTCCGGGTTTTCCAGGGCAGCCGGTTTGGCCGACTTTTTCTGGCCGGGGGTCGTCTGCACGTTGAACGATTGCGTGTACATAAGTGTGACTCCTAGGGTTAAAACTAACTAATCTGCCAGCCAAGCGGGTGGCCGTTTGTCCAGAAAGGCCGCGACGCCGTCGCGACCCTCTGCTGTGGCGCGCTGACGCGCAATGCGTTGGGCTGTGGCCTCCATGATTCCGTCGTCAATCGGTTGACCATGCACCGCGGCGATCAATTCCTTGGCAGCCTTTTGGGCTGTTGGGGCGCCAGCCAGCAGGGGCTCAATCAGGGTGGCCAACACCGCATCCAGGCCCTCCACCTCGCTCACTTCGTTGATCAGGCCAATGGCCAGCGCCCGCTCTGCCGAAATGCGCTCGGCACTCTGAAAGTAGCGCAGCGCATGCCGTGGCCCAATGGCGCGCAGCACGTAGGGGCTGATCACCGCCGGAATGATGCCGAACTTGACCTCTGAGGTTGAAAACACCGCATCACTGCTGGCCACCGCCATGTCACAGGCGGCTGCCAGCCCGGTGCCGCCGCCCAGCGCAGCACCTTGAATGCGGGCGATGGTGGGCTTGGACAAGCTTGAGAGCGTGCCCAGCATCTTGGCAAAGCGGCGCGCATCTTCCAGGTTGTCGGCTTCACTGCCCAAGGCGGCGCGGCGCATCCAGTTGAGGTCAGCCCCGGCGGAAAAGTGCTTGCCGCGCCCTGCCAGCACCACCACGCGCACACTGGGGTCGTTGTCCAGTTGCAGGCAGGCCTGCTGCAGGTCGTCAATCAGCTGCTCGTTGAAGGCGTTGAACACCTCCGGGCGGTTCATCCAGATCGTGGCGACCTTGTGCTTGCGTTCAATCGTGAGGGTTTCAAACATGGGGTGATGAATCAAAAGTAAGTTTTCTGTAAGAGCCCAGAGACTGGGCGCCTACAGAGCCAAAGTGACGGCGCTTACTTGGCCAGTGTCCAGTCGCCGCCCTTGATTTCAAGCATCTTGAAGGCCGACAGGTCCAGGCCCATGTGGTCGGTGGCAGACATGTTGACCATACCGCCGGTGCCGACGAAGCCTTTGGTGGCTTCAATCGCGTCACGTACCTTGGCCTTGTCGGTGCTTCCGGCGCGTTTGATGGCATCTACTGCCAGCATCAGGCCGTCATAGGCATGGCCGCCAAAGGTTGACACATCGGTTTTCCACTTGGCTTTGAAGGCGTTGGCGTAGCCTTCGGCCACCGGCTTTTGCGGGTCGTTGGCGGCCAGTTTGTCAGCCACCAGCAATGCGGCAGCCGGCAGGCGCACGCCTTCAGCCGCGGGGCCGGCAAGTTTGATGAACTCTTCAGACGCGACACCGTGGGCGTGGTACAGCGGCAGTGTCATGCCGAGCTGTTTGTAGCTTTTGGTGGCAATCGCCGGGCCCTGACCCAGACCAAAGATGAACACCGCCTGCACACCCGGCACATTGCGGATCTTGGTGAGCTGCGGGCTCATGTCGGTGTCTTTGGGGCCATAGGTTTCGTTGGCCACCAGCGTGATGCCGTACTTGGCCGCCACACCTTCGGTTTCCTTCTTGCCGGACTGGCCGAAACCGCTGGTCTCGGAGAACAGGGCGACCTTGGTGAGGCCACGTTTTTTCATGTCTTCAAAGACTTTTTCAGCGGCCATGCGGTCGGTGTGCGGGGTTTTGAATATCCACTTCTTGACGGGCTCGACCACCACCACGGCGCCCGCCAGGGAGATGAAGGGCAGACCGGCTTTTTCAACCAGCGGTGCCATTGACATGGTGGCGCCGGTAGTGGTGCCGCCCACGATCAGGTCGACCTTGTCGTCATCGATCAGGCGCTTGGCAAAGCCATTGGCCTTGCTGGCATCACTGCCGTCGTCGTAGTGCACCAGTTCCAGCTGGCGGCCGATCACGCCGCCCTTTTTGTTGATGTCTTCCACATACATCTGCAGGGTTTTCAACTCGGGGTCGCCAAGGAATGCGGCCGGGCCGGTCACAGACAGCACCGAACCAATTTTTATCGTGTCAGCGGCCATGGCGGTCAATGTGCCAAATGCCAGTGCGGTGCCAATGGCCAGTTTTTTCATCGTAAATTTCATGGGTTTGTCTCCTACAGGGTTAAAAAATCAGACGCGTTCTATCACCAGGGCAATGCCTTGCCCCACACCAATGCACATCGTGCAAAGCGCATAACGCCCGCCACGCCGTGCCAGTTCATACATGGCCGTCGTCACCAACCGGCCACCGCTCATGCCCAAAGGATGCCCCATGGCAATCGCGCCGCCATTGGGGTTGACCCGTGCCTCGTCGTCCTTGAGCCCCAGGTCGCGCAGCACGGCCAGGCTTTGAGCGGCGAAAGCTTCGTTGAGTTCAATCACATCCATCTGATCCAGCGTCAGACCGGCCTTGGCCAACACCTTGCGCACGGCAGGTGCCGGGCCAAAACCCATGATGCGCGGTGCCACACCGGCTGCGGCCATGGCCACAATGCGGGCACGCGGCGTCAGGCCGTTGGCGTGCGCCGTGGCTTCATTGGCCAGCAAGAGCGCGCAAGCACCGTCGTTGACGCCCGAGGCGTTGCCTGCGGTCACGCTCAAATCAGGGCCGTTGACGCCTTTGAGTTTGGCCAGCATCGCCAGCGTGGTCTCGGGGCGCGGATGCTCGTCGGTGTCGACCACCAACGGATCCCCTTTTTTTTGCGCAATCCGCACCGGAATCAGCTCGTCAGCAAACCGTCCCGCCGCCTGTGCGGCCGCCCAACGCTGCTGGGAGCGCAACGCAAATGCGTCCTGGTCGGCACGCGAGATGTGGAAGTCGGCGGCCACGTTGTCGGCCGTTTGAGGCATCGAATGGGTATCAAACAGCTTCTTCATCTGCGGGTTGGGAAAACGCCAGCCGATGGTGGTGTCGTAGATGGCAGCGCTGCGCGACCAGGCGGCGTCAGCCTTGGCCATGACAAACGGCGCGCGCGACATGCTTTCAACCCCGCCGGCAATCATCAGATCGGTTTCGCCTGACTTGATGGCACGTGCGGCCATGCCCAGTGCATCCAGCGACGAGCCGCACAGACGGTTCACCGTGGTACCTGGCACCTCAATGGGCAAGCCGGCCAGCAAGCCGGCCATGCGCGCCACGTTGCGGTTGTCTTCACCGGCCTGGTTGGCGCAGCCGTAAATGATGTCGTCCACGCTGGCCCAGTTGACCTGCGGGTTGCGTTCCATCAAGGCGCGCATCGGAATCGCGGCCAGGTCGTCCGCGCGCACGCTGGCTAGCGCGCCGCCGTAGCGGCCAATGGGGGTGCGAATGGCATCGCAAATAAAGGCTTCAGTCATACCGTGCGTGACAAGTCACGTCCTGTTGTAATTAAAAATATAGCTACTCACGCTTATTTAATAAGGGCTAGAGCACTAAAAGCTTATAAATTTGTGGCAGACCAACTCACAGCTGTTTCGGGCGTTCGTCAATCACCCGGCGCGCCTTGCCGGTGAGCGTGCGCGGTATCGCCTCAGGCGCCAGCACACTGACCTTGGTGGTGATGCCGATGATGGTTTTGATGTGGTGCTGCAACTCTTTGGCCAGCGCCGCAATATCCGAAGGCGAGAGCTGCGCGGCAGCCTCACGTTGCAACTCGCAGCGGACCTCCACGTTGTCCAGATGGCCATCGCGGCTGAGCTGAATCTGATAGTTGCCCGAGAGCCGCTTGTCGCGCAGGATTTGTTCTTCGATTTGCGTCGGGAACACATTCACTCCGCGCACGATTAGCATGTCGTCACTGCGGCCGGTGATCTTGCCCATGCGCCGGAACGCACGCGAGGTGGGTGGCAGCAGTTTGGTCAAATCGCGGGTGCGGTAACGAATCACCGGGAAGGCCTCTTTGGTGAGTGAGGTGAACACCAGTTCGCCGTCTTCGCCGTCGGCCACCACTTCACCGGTTTCGGGGTTGATGATTTCGGGGTAAAAATGGTCTTCCCAGATCACCGGGCCGTCTTTGGACTCGATGCATTCACACGCCACACCGGGGCCCATGACCTCGGTAAGGCCGTAAATGTCGATCGCATCAATGCCCAGTTTGCGCTCGATTTCGGCGCGCATGCCCTCGCCCCACGGCTCGGCACCAAAAATGCCGATCTTCAGCGAAATCTGGTCCGGTGTGATGCCCAGGCGCTCAAATTCCTCGGCAATCACCAGCGAATAGCTCGGGGTCACCATGATGATTTGCGGCTGGAAATCAACAATCTGTTGCACCTGCTTTTCAGTCTGGCCACCCGACATCGGCACCACCGTGCAGCCCAGCCGCTCGGCACCGTAGTGCGCGCCCAGACCGCCAGTGAACATGCCGTAACCATAGGCGTTGTGCAACATGTCGCCGGCGCGGCCACCGGCGGCGCGAATTGAGCGCGCCACCAGGTTGGCCCAGTTGTCAATGTCGTTGAGGGTGTAGCCGACCACAATGGATTTGCCGGTGGTGCCGCTTGAGGCATGGAGTCGTGCCACTTTTTCCTTTGGCACAGCAAACAGGCCAAACGGGTAGTGGTCGCGCAGGGCAATCTTGGTCATGAACGGAAACTTGGCCAGGTCAGCCAGTGTCTTCAGGTCGCTGGGATGCACACCTTTTTCATCAAAAGCTTTTTTATGAAATGGCACGTTGTCATAAGCGTGCTGTAGCGACCACTTCAGGCGCTGCAGTTGCAAGGCCGAGATTTCGTCTCGGCTGGCGGTTTCAATGGCGTCGAGTTCACCGGCTTGGGGTCTTTTGGCAGTCATTCAGGGCTCCTCTGGGTATTTGGTCGATTGAATCATTTTGAAGTCAGCGGGGTGCATCGGTCTGCTGCAAACCGGCGATGACCTCACCCTTGATGCGGTAACTTTTGCCGCGAAACAGCGCCACGGTCTTGCCACTGCGGGTGCGTACCGTGATGTCATACACGCCGGTGCGGCCAGACAGCGAGCGCTCCACCGCTTCGGCTTCCAGCACGTCACCCTCGCGGGCCGGTGCCAGAAAGTCGATGTTGCAGCTTGATGCCACGGTGTTCTGGTTGTAGCTATTGCAGGCAAAGGCAAAGGTGCTGTCGGCCAGCATGAAGATGAAGCCGCCGTGGCAGATGTGGTGGCCGTTGACCATGTCGGCGCGTACCGGCATGGCAAACATGGCGTAGCCGGGTTTGACACTGAGGACTTGAATGCCC
>JBBQZG010000137.1:0-7789 GCA_038207945.1 Burkholderiales bacterium | reverse complement strand
ACGCCTGGGACTGCAGAAGATTGGCGTGGTGGGGCTGGAAGCCTACGCCAAATAATTCCTTTTCCAAAGCCTCCCGGTCGTCGCTGTCTTACCTTGCCGTGCGACCGCACGGTCTGCGACTCGATGCCTCCACACATGAATGGGCCGGGCTGCGTCACCAGCGCGAGCGGTGGTCCTCGGTGACACCGACCAGGCGCTGCACGGCGCGCGGTGTGGCGTTGACGCTGGCCTTGACCCAGCCGCTGAAGACGCCGATCGGCTGCACGTAGCGACTCGCGGCCACCAGCAGGTTCTTGTCTTCGCGGCGCAGCCCCTCGGGGTGAAAGTCGAGTTGCAACAGTCCGTCTTCGGTGTGAACGCGCCACGGCGTCATCGGATGCGGCGGGTCATAGTCGAACTGGGCAGCGCCCAGCGCAATCAGTTGGCCGTCGAGCCACAGCGCGTTCTCCTGCGCGCCAAAATAGCCCGCCTGCAGGTTGAAGCCGAGCTCTGGACTGTGCGCGCTGGCCCAGCGCCAGGCGGTATCGCGGGCCAGCAAGCCGTTCGAGTAGTCAAAGCTGGCGACGCCGCCGCTCAGGTCGTGCCGCGTTGACCCCAGTCGCAACTCGCCGCGCAGCGCCAGCGCCGACGACTTCTGCGTGGCATGCAACGAGCCGCCGGCCGCCGCGCCGACCGCCAGCAGCACCGGCCCGGCGTCGTCGAATTCAGCGTCAATCTCGAAGTGCCGGCTGTGCAGGCGCAAGTCGTAGCTGCGGCGCTCAACCTGATGGCGGCAATCAAGCTGATGGCCGTCGAAGTTGAATTCGTGGTGGGCGCCAGCGCCGCAGCGGTTCGCCAGTCTGGCACCGAAGCCGGGCAGTCCGTCTTGCGAGAATGCGGCCACCACCCGGGCCTGCTGACGATCGAACACGTAGGCAAAGGCGGTGCTGGTCCAGCCGAGATCGACGATCGCCTGAGCGCAGAAGAATTCATCGGTCGCCAGCGCCACATAGTGCCAGCGCTTGTGGTGAAAGCGCCGCCACCAGGCGCTGCGGGCCCAGGGCGGACTCAGGCGAGCCCAGTCGATGTCACCGGTCTCGCCGACAAACCGGCCAAGCTTGACCTGGCCCTGGGAGTCAATGAGGGCGGTGGGGGCGGCGGGCAAGACCGCTGGCAAATGGTTCGAAGGCATGGGTCAACAATCAAAGGATGGCAAGGTGAAGCCTGTTCACGTCGCATTTTCTAAGCGGCTAGGCACGGTGCCGCGCTTGCCGGGTGGTCAGCGTACGCGCGGCCTTGGGCACCGACGGCTTGCGCCTGGGCAACAGACCCTGCAAGGAGCGGGGGTTGGCGCGGGCCCCGCTGGCCACGTAGTCGGCCAGCAAGGCCTCTCGCACCCGGTCCGCTGGCAGCCAACCCAGCTGCGTCAGGTAGTCAAACAAGGCATCCACCAGCAGCTCCGGCGTCTGCCTGTGGGTGCTGCCCTGGCGCTGCCACAGCCAGTCGGAAAATGCCATGAACGACTGGAACGCCGAGGGCTGTTGGGGTCGGTGCAATAGCAGCGCCAGCGTCTGCGGAAAGCGCCCTGAGTTGGCCAGCAGCTCCCAGTAGCGGGAGAAACGCGTGAAGCGTCGCAGCGTGTCGGCATCGATCAGGCTGGTTTGCCACACGGTATACGGCGGCTCCACCGCATAACGCATGCCATGCGCCTCGGTGTGGCGCGCAATCGGCGTGCCGCGCAGCCGCTTCAGAATGCCCAATTGAATCTCATGCGGGCCAATCGCCAGCAAGCGGTCAAAGCCGTCTGCAAAGCTTTGCAGGGTTTCGCCGGGCAGGCCAAAGATCAAATCAGCATGCAGGTGCGCATGGGTGTGTGCCAGCAACCAGCGCAGGTTGTCCTCAGTGGCCGTGTTGTCCTGGCGGCGCGAGATGGTGTGTTGTACGGCCTCGTTAAAGCTCTGCACGCCCACTTCCAGCTGCAACACACCGGGCGGGAACTGCGCCAGCAAGGTCTTCAGGCGGTCCGGCAGGTGGTCGGGTATGACTTCAAAGTGCAAAAACAGTTGCGCATTGGCTGGCGCACCGGGCTGCGGCAAGCGGTCCAGGAAAAACTGCAGGATGCGCACCGAGTTGTCGATCTTCAGGTTGAAGGTGCGGTCGACAAATTTGAAGGTTCGTGCGCCGCGTTGGTACAAACCATCCAGCGCGGCCAGCACACGGTCCAACTCAAAGGCCCAAGCGGTTTTGTCGAGCGAACTCAGGCAAAACTCGCACTTGAACGGGCAACCGCGAGAGGCCTCCACATACAGCAGCCGGTGCGCCAGATCGGCGTCGCTGTACTCGGCATAAGGCAGATTGATGCCTTCCAATGGTGGCTGTTCACCGGCAATAATCTTCATCAGCGGACGTGGGCCGTCCAGCAGTGCGCGGCACAGCTTGGCAAAACTCACATCGCCCCAGCCGGTGATGACAAAGTCGGCCAGCTGGGTGATGGCTTGTTGGTCGGTTTCATGGCTGACCTCTGGCCCGCCCAGCACCACTTTCAGATCGGGCCGGGCGGCTTTTAGCAGGCGGATGACCTCGGTGGTCTGCGCCACATTCCAGATGTACACACCAAAACCGACGATCTGCACCGCGCCACCGGCATCGCTCAGCGCGGCCAGCAGGTCCGCCGCCACCTCTGGCGCGGGCCGCGAAATCGTGTACTCGCGCAGCACGGTTTGCGAACGTAGCCCGGCGCCGCCGTGCCGGTCCAGATTGGCCAGCAAATAGCGCAAGCCCAGCGACGCATGGATGTAGCGTGCGTTCAGCGTAGCGAGGATGATGCGCGGCGCCATGGGTCAAAACGCTACTGTGGCCACGTCCATCCACACCATGCCGGGCTGCTTTTCAATGACGATGTGCGCGCCATCCAGCCGATAGGTGAGTTGGCAATGAAGGTGCGGGTTGGACAACACGGCGGGGTTCAGGACGGCGTAGTTGGTGCCCGGCGCGTAACGCACCGAGGTAGTTACCAACCCGGGATGGCCTTCACGGTGCAGCCTTGCGCCAACCGACTGGGTGGTGCTGTAGTCGGTCTTGTGCATCAAGCCAGTGTGTTGGGCGGTCAATGGCCGCAAGTCCAGCAGCGCCGCATCACAAGCCACGTCATACAGCTTGCGTTCACCCACGACCTGCTCATTTTCAAACCCGGCATCGGTCAGGAACCCTTTGAACCAGTGGTAGGCGGTCTCGAACACCGAGGTCTCAGCCGAGTCGCAGCCATACCAGACACCAAACGAGCCATCAGAAAACCGGCTGGTTTGCCAGTGCCTGAACGGCCAGCCAATCGCGTTGGCCCATGCAGCGTCTTCAAACGGCCGGTGAATCACTGGGGTTCTGGACTGGTAGAGCGGGGGTTTGACAGCGTCTTCCACCTGCTGCGCCAGCGCCCACTCTGCGGGGTTGCTGGTCAGGTCATCGAACAGATCTTGTGATGACCCGATGGACACAATGTTGCGGATGACGTTGCGGTGAACGTCCGCCAGCGTGAGGTGAGAGAACAAGTGATCCATCAAAAAAACGCTCTTTCAAACGCCACGCGAGCGGTCCAGATAAGCACGCACCATCAGCAAGCCGGCAAAACCCCAATCTTTGACCATATCCACTGGGGTCAGGTTGTCAAACGCCTTGTTGCGGGTGGACATCCAGCGGTACGCCAGATCGCGGTTTTGCGGGAACAGCAAACGCAGATTTTTATGAATACCCAACAGGTGACCGACACGCTCAAACTGGTCACGGCTGGTGCCAATGGGTTCACCCTTGCGGTAGCGCGTCAGCGCCGCGCGGTTGCTGGCGGCAATGCCCAGCAGCGCCGCCTGGTCTTCCGTAGGCAACGCCCAGTGATCCAGCAAGGTCATCACCATTTTGGCCAGCGCGCCACGGTCTGGCGATGCGGCGTAGAAGGCGGTTTGGGGTTCAAGGACAACTGACATGGGTCACACTCCTGATGGGCTTGAAATGTAACTATTAAAACATAATTTGTTTTAATAGTTACATTTCAAGGCTTTTGACAGCCCATGGTGCCGCTATTGCGGCTATTGCGGTTCTTGCATCTGCCCGTCGATGTACAACCAGCGGCCATCTTCACGCACAAAACGGCTGATTTCATGCAGGCGCACGCCTTTGCCGCTGTCTCGATACCGGGCCACAAACTCCACCACACCGGCATCACCCGTGGCCTGTGCGTGGCGCACCTCTAGCCCCAGCCATTTCACTGGTGACAGCTCCAGTTCGCCTGGCGAAGTGGACGGGTGCCAGCTGGCCAGCAGGTAGTCAAGCAGCCCCAGCACATAGGCGCTGTAACGTGAGCGCATCAGCGCCTCGGGCGTGGGGGCGGACACGCCTTCAGCCAGGCCAGCGTGCCATGGGCCGCAACACTCACCATAGGTTTGGCCGCTGTCGCATGGGCAGTCGGCGTGGGCGGCAAGCGCATTCTTTTTCATGCGCACCATGTTAACGGGGCACAGGCACCAGACGACACGTAAACTTGTTGCCACACCATGGACAACGCAAGCCGCCCTACACCCGAGCCACCCGACCCCGTGCATCAGTCTGGCTCAGTGTTGCTGGCGGGGCCGGTCATCACCTGGCTGCAGCGCTGGATGCCCGGGCTGCTCACCCTGCGTAACTACAAAAGCGCATGGTTTTTACATGATCTGGCAGCTGGCTTGGTGCTCACCGCGATTCTGGTGCCGGTGGGCATGGGTTATGCCGAGGCATCGGGCTTGCCGGCCATATACGGCTTGTATGCCACCATCGTCCCGCTGCTGGCCTACGCCCTGTTTGGCCCCAGCCGCATCCTGGTGCTGGGGCCTGACTCGACGCTGGCAGCGGTGATTGCAGTGCTGATCCTGCCGCTGGCTGCAGGCAGCGTCGAGCGCGCCATTGCATTGGCGGGCATGCTGGCCATTTTGTCGGGGGCCTGTTCCATGCTGATCGGGCTGAGCCGCCTGGGCCTGGTGGCAGACTTGCTGTCGAAACCCATACGCATCGGTTTTTTGAACGCCATCGCCCTGACTGTGCTGATCGGCCAGTTGCCCAAGGTGTTCGGCTTCTCAGTCAAGACCGACGGCCTGCTGGAACAAACGGTGCGGCTGGCTCAGGGCATTGCCGCAGGCCAGACCAACCTGGTGGCGCTGCTGATTGGCGCCGCCAGCCTGACGCTGATTCTGCTGACGGCGCACTACCGGCCACGTTGGCCCGGCATCTTGACGGCCGTGGTGCTGGCCACGGTCGCGTCGGCCTGGTTCAACTTGGCCGACAGTGCCCATGTGTCGGTGGTGGGCAGCCTGCCACAAGGCTTGCCACATTGGCAGTTTCCACTGGTGTCCTGGCGCGACCTGGTGCAGCTGCTGCCTGGCGCAGTGATCATTTCGCTGCTGTCGTTTGCCGACACCAGCGTGCTGTCACGCGCGTTGGCCCAGCGCGGCGGCTATCAGGTTAACCAGAACCAGGAAATGGTGGCGCTAGGCGTTGCCAACATGGCCGCCGGGTTGTTTCAGGGCTTTTCGGTCAGCGCCAGCGCGTCACGCACACCTGTGGCGGAGTCCGCCGGGGCCAAGACCCAGCTCACTGGCGTGGTCGGGGCGCTGGCCATAGCTGCCTTGCTGCTGTTTGCGCCTGGGCTGTTGCAAAACCTGCCCAGCGCAGCGCTGGGGGCGGTGGTGATGGCAGCCTGCCTGTCGTTTGCCGACGTGGCGGGCATGCGCGAACTGTACCGGCTGAGCAAGACAGAATTTGCGCTGTCACTGACCAGTTTTTTCGGCGTGGCGCTGATGGGCGTGATCGAGGGCATTGTCATCACCCTGGCGCTGGCCATGCTGCTGTTGCTGTGGAACGCCTGGCACCCGTATTTTGCGGTGCTGGCGCGGGTTGACCGCACCAAGGGTTACCACGACATCACCCGCCACCCGGAGGGTCGCCAAGTGCCCGGCCTGGTGCTTTTCCGCTGGGACGCCCAGCTGTTTTTTGCCAACGGCGAAGTGTTTCGCGAACAAGCTAAACGGGCCATTGCCAGCGCACCTACGCCCACGCACCGCCTGGTGGTGGTGGCCGATGCCATCACCCATGTCGACCTCACCGCAGCTGATGCGCTGGTGAGCCTGTACCAGGAGCTGACACAACAAGGCATTGAGCTGTGTTTTGCCGGCCTCAAGGGCCAGGTCAAAGACCAGCTGCGTGGCTACGGCACGCTGGACATCATCGGCCACGACATCTTTTCGCCCACGGTGGGCAGTGCCGTCAACCTCTACCGCGCCACCCATCATGTGGACTGGAAGGATTGGGATGAAATGTGAGCCAGCACCAACCGACAAACGGCAGGCAGACCAACCCGATGTGAAGGCGCACACCCGCATGCTTATCATCGGCCAAACCATCTCAGGGACGCGACACATTCAATGGCAACGCTGATACCGGCAATGGGCGCATGCACCCCACGCATGACCAGCGGCGAACGCCGCCTGGCCGAGCGGCTGGAAAACAAGCTCGACGACGACTACCTGATGTGGTACGGCGTGGTGTTGACCCACATCACTCGCAAACAGTTTGAAGACGGCGAGCTGCACCACGCTATTGATGCGCACCGCGTGCTGTGCAAAGACGAAATGCTGGAAAGCGTAGACGCCGAAGACCTGCAAAGCCAACTCTGGGGCATGTTCCCCTACGGCATGCGCGGCGCACTGAGCCTGCCGCAAATCGACCGCGTGCGCTGGATCATGTTCCCCCAAATTCGCGTGCAAACCACCGGCGACCTGTTTGACGACAACGACCTAGAGGCCGAGCTGCCCGACATCATGCGGGTGATGGACCTGCAGCAAGAGCAACTGGCCCGAAGCCTGGGCGATGGTCACCGCGTCATCCACGGCGTGGCGGGCTCGGGCAAAACCATGATCTTGGGCTACCGCGCCGAGTATTTGGCCCGGGCCAGCACGCCGACTACCAAACCTATCCTCATCCTCTGCTTCAACGAGCCGCTGGGCGTGAAGCTGCACAGCGTGATGCAGGCCAAGGGCCTAAGTGACCGGGTGCATGTGCGGCATTTCCATAGCTGGTGCCACCGGCAGCTCACCGCCTATGGGCAAGCCTTGCCCCCGCAAAACATGCCCGTGGTTGCCAAGATGATTGACATGGTGGACCGCGTCATCCGCGCGGTGGAGCGCAGCCAGATCCCCAGCGGCCAATACCAAGCGGTGATGATCGACGAAGGCCACGATTTCGCGCCCGAATGGCTCAAACTCGTCACCCAAATGGTGGACCCCGCCACCAACAGCCTGCTGGTGCTGTATGACGATGCGCAAAGTATTTATGAGCGCCGTACTTCACGTGATGGCAGCAAACCATTCAGCTTCAAAAGCGTGGGCACCCAGGCACAGGGCCGCACCACCATCCTGAAGATCAACTACCGCAACACCCGCCAGATTCTTCACACAGCCAGCCTCGTCGCAGCCGACTTGCTAACCGCAGACGACCAAGACGATGACGGCATCCCGCTGCTCAAACCCGTGAGCTGCGGGCGCGACGGGCAAGCGCCCATCATCATCAAACTGCCCACTCTGCGTGAGGAAGCGTTTGCGATAGCCGACCACCTGGCCAACGCCCACCAAGAAGGCTTTGCGTGGGGCGACATGGCGGTGCTGTGCGCAGATGCCAAAACCCGCGACCTCTGCGCCCGCACCTTGGCCCAACGCCAGCTACCGGTCGAGAACCGTTTGGGATCGGGCGACTTTGACCCCACCAGCGACAAGATCAAGGTGATGACCATGAAGGT
>JBBQZG010000136.1:0-7841 GCA_038207945.1 Burkholderiales bacterium | reverse complement strand
AACGGGTTGCCGTAGAGCTTGGCAGCAGACTGGGCCAGATCAGTGAACGGCTCCATTAGCGAACGCTGGGTTTCGTAAAGTTTGTAGAGCACAGTAAATCACCTTTAATGTAAAAATGTTGCAGTGCAATATAACAGGTCTGGCCGTGTTGTAACTGAATGCAAGTTCTAATTCCGACCGGAGCGGCATATTGAAGCATTGATTGTGTAAAAAAGTACACAACCCGGAAATGATGCCCGTGTAAATGAGGGCCATGGCAGGCCCACAGGTGCCACGTTGTTGCCAGGGTTCTGGCCCATGGCTAACGCGCGGCCATTTGTCGGGCCAATTGACTCAGCGCGTGGTAGGCCTCGCCAGCTTGCGGGTTCCATCGCGCCACTGCCTCGCCTTGAGCAGCCACCAGGGTCGTGTCGCCCCGTGCGGCAGGCCCGGTTAATGCGCCTTGTGGCCCCAGTCTGATGATGTTGTTGACAGCATTGTTCAGCAGCGTGGCCCGCATATTCTGGGCCAATTCGGGTGGCATGTTCGTGCGTTGCCAGAGTTGTTCGGCCAAGTCTTGCAGCACGGGCAAAAAATTAGTGGCAAACACGGCACCTGCGTGGTATAGCAATTTATCTGCGGCGGCCAGATCGAAGCATTGGGCGCCCAGACGGGTAAAAAGTTTCCGCAATTCAGCGAGTGACCCGGCATCGCCCTCCAACGCGCATGGTGTGCCGGCAAACTGCGTCAAAGCCACTGAAGGCTGGGCGAAGCTCAGCAGGCAGTGCACGCTGGCCACTTGCCAAGCGTTCTTTTTGAAGGGGATGAGTTCATCAGAACTGAGGGCGCCACTGCAATGGAAAGCCAGTGCTGGCGCTTGTGCCAGAGCGAGCTGGGCCAAAGCGGCGGCGGTTGGCGCAATCTGGGCATCGGGCACGGCAAGCATCCAAATGTCGGCTGGGCGCAGTTGGTGCATGTCTGAAATGGCACGACCACAACCAATGAACGCCACGGCCTGCGTGGCGGACGCGTTGCTGCGGGTCAGCACGTCTTGCACCTGGTAGAGGCCGTCTTGTGCCAGCAATCGCCCCAGCGTTTGACCCACACGCCCACCGCCAATGAGGTTGATGGTTTTCATGGCTGCCTTTAAATGCTACTAAAAAAATAGCTGCATGCGCTTATTATATAAGGGCTAGAAAGCTAAAAAGCTTAAAAAACCGGGCGGGCTTCGCGCCACCTCACCCGGTAAGCCGCATCAAATCACTTTGGCAATGGACGCGCACACATAGTCAATGTTCTTGCTGTTGAGTGCTGCCACGCACATACGGCCTGTGTCGGTACCGTACACGCCAAACTCGCTGCGCAGGCGCACCATCTGGTCCTTGGACAAACCCGAGTAGCTGAACATGCCGATTTGCTGGGTGATAAAGCTCATGTCTTGCGTGACACCGGCCGCCTTCAAGCCATCCACCAGCTTCTGGCGCATGGCCTTGATGCGCACACGCATCTCGCCCAGCTCTTGTTCCCACAGGGCGCGCAGCTCGGGGTTGTTGAGCACGCCGGCCACAATGGCGCCGCCGTGGGTGGGCGGGTTGCTGTAGTTGGTACGAATCACCACCTTGAGCTGGCTCAACACCCGGTCAGCTTCTTCCTTGCTCTGGCACAGCACGCTCAACGCACCAACGCGCTCGCCGTACAGGCTGAAGCTCTTGGAAAACGATGTGGATACAAAAAAGTTCAGGCCGGAGGCGACAAATTTGCCAATCACCGCGCCGTCTTCGGCAATGCCAAAGCCAAAGCCCTGGTAAGCCATGTCCAGGAAAGGCACCAAAAACTTGTTCTTGATGACGCCAATCACCTCGTCCCACTGGGCCGGGCTGATGTCATAACCGGTGGGGTTGTGGCAGCAGGCGTGCAGCAAGACGATCGTGCCCACCGGTGCCGCATTCAGGTCGGCCAGCATGCCGGCAAAGTCGAGACCGCGGGTTTTGTCGTCGTAGTAGCGGTAGCTTTCCACCACAAAACCGGCGTTGGTGAACAGGGCGCGGTGGTTTTCCCAGCTTGGGTCTGAAATTATCACCTTGGCGTCGGGGTTCAGGCGCTTCAGGAAATCAGCCCCAATTTTCAGGCCGCCGGTGCCGCCAATGGCTTGTATGGTGGCAATGCGGCCACTCTTGACGGGTTCGCTGTCGGCGCCAAACACCAGTCCTTTGACCGCTGCGTCGTAGGCGGCAATGCCGTCAATCGGCAGGTAGCCACGCGGCGTGGGCTTGTCCATCATGGTCTTCTCAAAGGCTTGCACGCATTGCAGCAGCGGCAGCTTGCCGTTGTCGTCAAAGTACACGCCCACACCCAGGTTGACCTTGGCTGGGTTGGTGTCGGCGTTGTATTGCTCGTTCAAACCCAAAATGGGATCGCGCGGGGCCATTTCGACAGCGGAAAAGAGTGACATGTGAGGGTCCTGTGAAGAAAAGTCGTGAAAAAAACGAAAATAGCGGTTTACTGCTCAACAGCCCGCTATTTTACTGGTGAGGCTCCCCAAGATGTCTGTCGTCACCCCGTTTACTTCTGCATTGGTCGATACCGACGAGGCAGTTTGCACCGGCACCTTCGTGTCCTACCCCGGCTCGCCCTTTGAGTTGTACCAGCCTTACCCGCCAGCGGGTGACCAGCCCGAAGCTATCAACCAGCTGGTGGATGGTGTCAACGATGGCGAGGTGTTCCAGACGCTTCTGGGTGTGACCGGCTCAGGCAAAACCTTCACCATGGCCAATGTGATCGCCCGGCTGGGGCGTCCGGCGATTGTGTTTGCACCCAACAAGACGCTGGCAGCGCAACTCTACAGCGAGTTCCGCGAATTTTTCCCGAAGAACGCGGTGGAGTATTTCGTCAGTTATTACGACTATTACCAGCCCGAGGCCTATGTGCCGCAGCGTGATTTGTTCATTGAAAAAGACTCGGCCATCAATGAGCACATTGAGCAGATGCGCCTGAGCTGCACCAAAAGCGTGCTGGAGCGGCGTGATGTGGTGATTGTGGCCACCGTCTCGGCCATCTACGGCATTGGCCAGCCCGAGGCGTACCACAAGATGGTGATGACGCTGCGCGCCGGCGACAAAATGGGCCAGCGCGACATGATTGCCCAGCTGGTGCGCATGCAGTACCAGCGCAACGACGTGGATTTTTCACGCGGCGCGTTTCGGGTGCGGGGTGACACCATCGACATCTTTCCCGCCGAACATTCCGAGATGGCAATCCGGGTCGAGCTGTTTGACGACGAGATTGAAGGCCTGCAGTTGTTTGACCCGCTCACCGGGCGCATCCGGCAAAAAATACCGCGCTTTACCGTCTACCCCAGCAGCCATTACGTGACGCCACGCGAACAGGTGCTGTCTGCGGTGGAAGCCATCAAGACCGAGTTGTCGGACCGCATCAAGGAGTTCGTGGGCCAGGGCAAGCTGGTGGAAGCGCAGCGCATTGAGCAGCGCACCCGCTTTGACCTGGAAATGCTCAGTGAAGTGGGTCACTGCAAGGGCATTGAAAACTACTCGCGGCACTTGGCTGGCTCAGCGCCCGGTGCGCCCCCGGCCACGCTCACCGACTATTTGCCCAAAGACGCAGTGATGTTTCTGGACGAATCCCACGTGTTGATTGGCCAGTTTGGCGGCATGTACAACGGTGACCGCTCGCGCAAGACCACGCTGGTTGAATACGGCTTCAGGCTGCCCAGTGCGCTGGACAACCGGCCACTAAAGTTTGAAGAATTCGAGACCAAGATGCGCCAGGCGGTGTTTGTGTCGGCCACGCCGGGCCAGTGGGAAAAAGACCATACGGGTCAGGTCGTGGAGCAATTGGTGCGCCCCACCGGCCTGGTCGACCCTGAAGTGGAGGTGCGCCCGGCCACGACACAGGTTGATGATGTATTGCAAGAGATCCGCATCCGTGTCGAAAAACACGAGCGTGTTTTGATCACCACGCTGACCAAACGCATGGCCGAACAGCTCACCGACTATCTGAGCGACAACGGCGTGAAAGTACGCTACCTGCACAGTGACATCGACACCGTGGAGCGGGTCGAAATCTTGCGCGACCTGCGCCTGGGCGCGTTTGACGTGCTGGTGGGCATCAACCTGTTGCGCGAAGGTCTGGACATTCCCGAAGTGTCGCTGGTGGCGATTCTGGATGCCGACAAAGAAGGCTTTTTGCGCTCCGAACGCTCTTTGATTCAAACCATTGGCCGAGCCGCCCGTAATCTGGAGGGCCGGGCGATCCTGTATGCCGACAAGGTCACCGAGTCGATGAGAAAAGCCATTGGCGAGACCGAGCGCCGTCGCGTCAAGCAGGTGGCGCACAACTTGGCGCACGGCATCACGCCACGCTCCATTGTCAAAGAGGTACGTGATTTGATCGACGGCGTTTACAGCGAAAAGGCTGGCAAAGAGGCCGAAAAGCTCGAACGTGACGCCATGCAGCGCGCGCAAGTGGAAGACATGAGCGAGAAAGACATCTCGCGCGAGATCAAGCGCCTGGAAAAACTCATGATGGAACACGCCCGCAATCTGGAATTTGAAAAAGCCGCCCGTGTGCGTGACCAACTGGGCATTTTGAAGGAGCAGGCCTTTGGTGCGGCGGGCAGTGACAACGTGCTTTCTCTCGTGGCAAACAAATAACCTTAAAAAAATACTGATCAGTCTACTTACCCGACTAAAACGCTCTGGTGTTAGGTATACTGAGCGTCATCAACCGGCTTTAGCCCCTTCGACTATTGGTCAAATAGAGCCTTGAAAACGGTTGAGTTCGCCAGCTACCCAAAGTGACGAGTTGTTTGTTTACTTGATATCAGGAGTTTGCCATGCGTCTTACCACCAAAGGCCGTTTTGCGGTCACTGCGATGATTGATCTGGGTTTGCGCCAATCCGCTGGCCCCGTTACGCTGGCGGCCATCAGCCAGCGTCAACAAATTTCCCTGTCCTACCTTGAGCAGCTGTTTGGCAAGCTGCGCCGCAACGCACTGGTGGAGTCCACCCGTGGCCCAGGTGGAGGCTACACCTTGGCGCGTGCGCCGGCCGACATCACTGTGGCAGAAATCATCACCTCGGTGGACGAGCCACTGGATGCGACCCAATGTGGTGGCAAAGAGAACTGCTTGGGTGAAGGTGCCCGCTGCATGACGCATGAGCTCTGGGCGTCGCTGAACGTGAAGATGGTGGAGTTTCTGGATTCGGTCAGCCTGCAAAAGCTGGTGGATGACCAGTTGGCCAAAGGCTTCCAGCTGGAAGAAAAGCCCACACTCAAACGCGCCATTTCAAGCATGCCGGTGATGAAGCCGATTCGTATCAATGCGCCCAACTCCGTGTTTGCACTGGGTGCAAGCTACGCCAAGATGTAAATCACCAGCCTATTTATTGAGAGAGTCAAATATGGATAGCACGCCACATTTCCCGATTTACATGGATTACAGCGCCACCAACCCGTGCGATCAACGGGTGGTGGACGCCATGATTCCTTGGCTCAGAAGCCATTTTGGCAACCCCGCGTCACGCAGTCATGCCTGGGGCTGGGAGGCCGAAGCTGCCGTAGAGAGAGCGCGTGAACAAGTCGCCGAACTGATTGGTGCTGACCCGCGCGAAATTGTCTGGACATCGGGTGCCACCGAATCCAACAACCTGGCGATCAAGGGGGCAGCCCATTTCTACCAGTCCAAAGGCAAACACCTCATCACCGTGAAGACCGAGCACAAGGCGGTGCTTGACACCTGCCGCGAGTTGGAGCGCCAGGGGTTTGAGGTGACTTACCTTGATGTGCAGGCCAATGGTCTGGTGAATCTGGAAGCCTTCAAGGCGGCGATTCGCCCTGACACCATTTTGGCCAGTGTGATGTATGTCAACAACGAGATTGGTGTGATCCAGGACATCGCTGCCATTGGTGCCATCTGTCGCGAAAAGGGTGTGGTGTTCCATGTCGACGCGGCCCAGGCCACAGGCCGCGTGGCTTTTGACATCAGCAAGATGCCTGTGGATCTGATGAGCCTGACGGCCCACAAATCGTACGGCCCCAAGGGTGTGGGCGCGCTGTTTGTGCGTCGCAAGCCCAGAATTCGACTGGAGGCACAGATGCACGGCGGCGGTCATGAGCGCGGCATGCGTTCCGGCACCTTGCCCACGCACCAGATTGTGGGTATGGGCGAGGCCTACCGCATTGCCAAAGAGGAAATGGCTGACGAACTGGTCAAGATCCAGGCGCTCCATGACCGCATGATTGCAGGTCTGGAAGGCATTGAGCAAGTGTTCATCAACGGCCACCTGACCCAGCGTGTGCCACACAACCTGAACATGAGCTTCAACTATGTCGAGGGCGAATCCTTGATCATGGGCATCAAGGGCCTGGCGGTGAGCAGCGGGTCGGCCTGCACCTCGGCCAGTCTGGAACCCAGCTACGTGCTGCGCGCCCTGGGCCGCAGTGACGAGTTGGCGCACAGCAGCCTACGCATGACAATTGGCCGCTGGACCACTGAAGAAGAAATTGACTACGCCGTGGCCACCATCAAGGAGAACGTGGCGCGCCTGCGTGAACTCAGCCCGCTGTGGGACATGTACAAAGAAGGCATTGACATCAGCACCATTCAATGGGCAGCCCATTAAACCGCGTCGCCGAAATGTGCCAGCCCTTTGTTGCTCACCCGTATCGTGCGAATTGCACGGTCTGCGGGTTCGCTTCTCGGTCTGACGCATGGGTGGTTAAGCGTTTAAACAAATCTTAAGCAGGAGAATCAAAATGGCATATTCTGAAAAAGTGGTAGACCACTACGAAAACCCCCGCAACGTGGGCTCATTTGACAAGGGTGACGACTCGGTCGGCACTGGCATGGTCGGCGCGCCGGCCTGTGGCGACGTGATGAAGCTGCAAATCAAAGTGAATCCTGAAACCGGCGTGATCGAAGACGCGCGTTTTAAAACCTATGGTTGCGGCTCTGCCATTGCGTCGAGCTCGCTGGTCACTGAATGGGTCAAGGGCAAGACGCTGGACCAGGCGGCTGCACTAAAAAATAGCGAGATCGCCGAAGAACTCGCCCTGCCGCCTGTCAAAATCCACTGCTCGATCCTGGCAGAAGATGCCATCAAGGCAGCAGTCAACGACTATCGTCAAAAACACGCAGAAGCACAAACTCACTAAAAACGCCAGACTGCCCGCGCCGCAAGGTGCATGGCGGACTGTCACCGACCTGGATTGTTAACAAAATGGCTGTGACGCTGACCGATGCCGCTGCCCGGCACATCACCCGCTACCTGACCAAACGTGGTCAAGGCGTGGGTGTGCGCCTGGGCGTCAAGACCACCGGGTGTTCCGGTATGGCCTACAAGCTGGAATATGTGGACGAGATTCCCCCGGAAGACATGGTGTTTGAAGGCCACGGGGTCAAGGTGCTGGTGGACCCCAAGAGCTTTGCCTACCTAGACGGCACTGAGCTTGACTTTGTGCGTGAAGGCCTCAATGAGGGCTTCAAGTTCAATAACCCCAAAGAGCGTGATCGTTGTGGCTGCGGCGAATCTTTTCGTGTTTAAAGCCACTGCGCTGCCAGCTTGACATGCGCGCGCACCGCTTCAAATCACGCTAAGGTCAGTGACTAACTTGAATCTTCAATCCAATGATTTCGAGCTGTTTGGTCTGGAACAGCGCTTCAAGCAAGATCGCGCAGTGCTGGATGCGCGCTGGAAAGACCTGCAGCGCCAGGCACATCCCGACAAGTTCTCGGCGCAAGGCGCTGCGGCGCAGCGCATTGCCATGCAGTGGTCGGTGCGCATCAACGAGGCCTATCAGCGCCTGAAAACCCCGCTCAAGCGCGCCGCTTACTTGTGTGAATT
>JBBQZG010000135.1:0-7847 GCA_038207945.1 Burkholderiales bacterium | reverse complement strand
CCACCTCGCCCTGCAGGGGTGTGCCGAGTTCGGGACGCACCGCGCTGGCTTCGTAATAGCTGCGCTGGTTCAGCTGTGTGTCGGAATCAAGAAGCATGGCAAGTCTTTCTTTCAAGCAAGTTTTGCCACCTGGCCGCACAGGTAGGTCCACACCAAAGTGGCCGCCACGGTGCTGGTCAATTCCGCGTGGTCATAGGCGGGTGATACCTCAACACAGTCCATGCCCACCAGATCAAGCACAGACAATTCTTCAATCAGTGTCATCACCTGTGAACTGGTCAAACCACCCGACTCAGGCGTGCCCGTGCCGGGCGCAAAAGCCGGGTCCAGGCAATCAATGTCCAGCGTAAGGTAACAAGGGCGGCCCTGCAAGCGTTGCACTATTTGCGCCACCACGGGCTGCAGCCCGGCACCATCAAGCCCGCGCAATTGCCGCGCGGTAAAAATCAGTCCACCCTGGTCTTGCACGTACTCACGGGCGGCACGTTCGCCACTGGAGCGCAGGCCAATTTGTACGGTGTGTTGCGGACTCACCAGCCCTTCGGCGATCGCCTCATAAGTCCAGGTGCCATGGCCGCTGGGTTCACCAAAATGGTCTGTCCAGGTGTCGCAGTGGGCATCAAAGTGCACCAAGGCCAGTTCACCATGCTGGGCATGCGCTGCCCGCAGCAGTGGCAAGGTCACCGAATGGTCACCCCCCAAAAACACACAGTGGTGACGCGCCATCAGTTGCGCAGCCTGGCGCTGGATATGTTCGCGCACCTCGGGCAAGGGAGACGCGTTGGGCAGGTGCATGTCATAGCCGTCACCCAGCAGACCGAGTGGTGTGACATTGAACAGTGGATGAATACCGTCGCACAGCATCAGGCTGGCGCGGCGAATTTCTTGCGGCCCGAAGCGCGCGCCCGGGCGATTCGTCACGGCACCGTCAAAGGGCACACCCACCAACGCAAAGGGCTGGTCGCCGAGCTCGGGCGCGCCCAGAAAACGGTTGCTGTTATTGGCATAAGCAAAGTGTCCGATCGTCATGGCGCGGTCTTTCATGGGAATTCTGGGCATGGTAACCCCACCACAGCCTTGAGACCACGCCAGTTTGGGCTGTGCCGCAAGGGCCAATTCGGCGTGGGATTCAGGCATGATGCAGGCCCTGCACCATTTCCAACACCGGCTTCGTGAACCACACCCCTGCGCCCGACACACCTGTCCCACCCCGCTGGCTGGCCTACCTTTTACTCGGCTTGAGTATGGCGCTGGTTGGCAGTTATGTGGCGTTAAGCAAGCCACTGGTGGCCGCCATGCCGGTGTTTTTGCTGGCCTGGCTGCGTTTTGGCATCGGGGCGTTGGCCATGCCACATTGGTTGCGCAGACCCAGTGACGAGCCACCCTCGAGCGCCGCCACCAAACGGCTGATTTTTCTGGAGTCTTTCCTGGGCAATTTTTTGTTCACCGTGTGCATGCTGTTTGGGGTGAGCCTGACCACCGCCGTGTCGGCCGGGGTCATCATGGCAGCCATTCCGACCATGGTGGCGCTGCTGAGCTGGGTGTTTTTACGCGAGCGCATTGGCCTGCGGGTGTGGGCTGCAATTGGTGTGGCAGTGGCTGGCATTGCGCTCTTTTCACTATCGAAATCAGAGCTACCTGTGCATATGCAAAAAGGGCTAGAAACTGATTTTCCATATAACCATGAATGGCTTGGCAATTTGCTGGTGTTTGGTGCCGTGGTTTGCGAGGCGTCTTACGCAGTGATTGGCAAGAAACTCACTGGCAGCATGTCACCCAAGCGCATCACGGCACTCATCAATTTATGGGGTCTGGCCTTGATGACACCGTTTGGGCTTTACGCGGCCTGGACGTTTGACTTTGCCACGTTCAAACCCGGCCTCTGGCTGCTGCTGGTGTTTTATGCGTTAGCCGCCAGCGTGTGGACGGTCTGGCTCTGGATGACGGGCCTGAAAACCGTGCCAGCGGCGCGCGCCGGGGTGTTCACTGTGATGCTGCCGATCTCAGCTGCGCTGGTAGGCGTGGGCGTGCTGGGCGAACACTTGAGTGCCATGCAGATGTTGGCGTTTGGCTTGTGTCTGGCAGGCGTGATGCTGGCCACGCTGCCCGACCGCGCATTACCCGCAAAGTCGACGTAGTAGCCGCTTTAGCTCAAGGAACTGGCGCTGACCACCATGCCATCGGCATCGGCGTAAAGCCAATCACCTGGCCTGACCCACACACCCTGGATTTGCACCGCCAGGTCTTTCAAGCCCTGGTTTTGTTTTTCAGTCGGCAGCGGCACGCTGGCGAGGGCGCGGATACCCACATCCAGCACCGCCAGTTCCGCCACGTCACGCACACAGCCGTCAATGACGACACCAGCCCAGCCATTTCTGGCAGCAGCTGCACCCAGGTTGCCACCCAGAAGCGCGCGGCGCAATGAGCCTGCGCCATCAACCACCAGCACTTTGCCGATGCGACCCTCTGGTGTCTCCACATAGCCGCATGAATCTACCGCAGCCTTGACAAGCGAGTTGTCTTCAAAACACTTGACGGTCACCACCGGTCCGCTGAATGCGCGGCGTGCACCGAAGTCTTTGAACACGGGCGGTAGCACCCGAAAGTGCTCGGGCGAGTCGTTTTTATGGGCATCACACAGGTCGCAGGTGGCTGGGCTTGGGGGCATGGAAATCATCCTCTCTTGTTGATATTCAGCAAAAATTGTAGACATGACTCAAAACATTTCAAGAAAACAGGCTGTCCCCCAATGAAATTAGCGTCTTCCCCCTTGGAAAGGCGCTATTTCTCCAGTAGCATTCGGCCCAACCAGCCTAAAGTGTGAGCTGGCGATTCACTAAACTTGAAAAGGACAATTCATTATGGCAACTGCAAAAAAAGCGCCAGCTAAGAAAGCGGCTCCTGTCACCAAAGCGGCACCGGCCAAAAAGGTTGCACCCGCGAAAGCTGCTGCGCCAGCTAAAAAGGCCGTGGTGAAAGCGGCTGCACCGGCCAAGAAAGCAGCTGCACCGGCCAAAGCCGCCGCACCCGCCAAGAAAGCAGCACCGGCCAAGAAAGTCGCTGCAAAGAAAGCTCCCGCTGCCAAACGCACCGTGAATGCCGCGTTCATGAAGGCCCTGACACCCAGCGCCGCATTGGCAGCTGTGGTGGGGTCAAGCCCGCTGCCACGCACTGAAGTGGTCAAACAGTTGTGGGTTTACATCAAAAAGCACAAATTGCAGGACAGCGTCAACAAACGCCTGATCAATGCCGATGCCAAACTCAAGGAGGTGTTTGGCAAGTTGCAAGTCACGATGTTCGAAATGGCTGGGCTGATTGGCAAACACCTGAAGTAATTTCGTTCAGGCACCCGTTCAAAAGGCCGACGCAAGTCGGCCTTTTGTTTGTGGCATCATTCAAACTTACCGAAACAATACCGCCCTAGATGCTGCGTTTTCTCCTCACCCGCTTTAGCCTCATCATCCCGACCTTCATCGGCATGACCCTGGTGGCTTTCTTCCTGATTCGCATGGTGCCGGGCGACCCCATCGAAACCCTCGCGGGTGAACGCGGCATAGATGCAACCCGGCATGCCCAATTGCTCAAGGAATACGGCTTGGACCGCCCGGTGATGGTGCAGTACGGCATTTACATCGGGCGCGTGCTGCAAGGCGACCTGGGAAAATCCATCATCACCCATGAGCCGGTGCTCAATGAATTCATGGCACTGTTCCCCGCAACCATTGAACTGGCAGTGTGTGCGATTCTGTTTGCATTGATCATTGGCATACCTGCCGGCATTCTGGCCGCGGTCAAGCGCAACACCATTCTGGACCACGGCGTGATGGGCGTGTCGCTCACCGGCTATTCCATGCCGATTTTCTGGTGGGGTCTGCTGCTGATCTTGCTGTTCTCGGTGCAACTTGACCTGACGCCGGTGTCCGGGCGCATTTCCGTGCAATATTTCATTGAGCCCGTCACCGGGTTTCTGTTGATTGACACCTGGCTGGCGGGTGATATGGACGCCTTTTGGTCGGCGGCCACCCACCTGATCCTGCCCACCATCGTGCTGGGCACCAACCCGCTGGCTGTGATTGCCCGCATGACGCGCTCGGCCATGCTCGAAGTGCTGGGCGAAGACTACATCCGCACGGCACGTGCCAAGGGCCTGTCGAACTTTCGCGTGGTGACACTGCATGCGCTGCGCAACGCACTCATTCCGGTGATCACCGTGATTGGCTTGCAGGTGGGCGTGCTGTTCACTGGCGCCATCCTCACTGAGACCATTTTTTCCTGGCCCGGTGTCGGCAAATGGATGATCGAGGCCATTGGCCGACGCGACTATCCCGTCTTGCAAGGTGGCATGCTGCTGCTGGGTGGCATGGTCATGGTCGTCAACCTGTTGGTGGACGTGACCTACGGCATCATCAACCCACGCATCCGGCACTGAAGGCGCAACACATGGCTACCCTCGCCGAATCCTCCCCCGCCATTGAACCGCAGCGCCCACTGCGCGAGTTCTGGGACTACTTTTCAACCAACAAAGGGGCGGTGGCTGGTCTGGTGATCGTGGTGCTGGTGTTGATCATGGCCGCGTTTGCGCCATGGATTGCCCCCTACGCCCCCAACGACACTGACCCCAGCGTGTTCCTGACGCCCCCGGCCTGGCAGACTGGCGGCTCCAGCGCCCACTGGCTGGGCACCGACGCGATTGGCCGCGATATTTTGTCGCGCCTGATTCACGGTGCGCGCCTTTCCCTAGCCATTGGCCTGGCGGTGGTGGCGCTCTCAGTGGTGCTGGGCACTGTGCTGGGGCTCACCGCGGGTTACTTCCGCGGCATCTTTGAAGTGGCAGTGATGCGGCTGATGGACATCATCCTGACCCTGCCCAGTCTGCTGCTGGCGATTGTGATCGTGGCCATTCTGGGCCCGGGGCTGATGAACGCCATGCTGGCCGTGGCAGTGGTGGTATTGCCACATTACGTGCGCATCACGCGGGCCGCAGTGATTACCGAGATGTCTCGTGATTACGTCACAGCCGCACGCATGAATGGCGCCGGTCACCTGCGCCTGATGTTCAAAGAGGTGCTGCCCAACTGCACCGCACCGTTGATCGTGCAAGCGTCGCTGGGCATTTCGGCGGCTATTCTGGATGCCGCCGCACTGGGCTTTCTGGGCCTGGGCGCCCAACCACCCTCGCCTGAATGGGGCACCATGCTGGCTGATGCGCGTGAATTTGTGTTGCGCGCCTGGTGGGTTGTCACCTTTCCTGGCTTGGCCATCTTGATCACCGTGCTGGCGTTCAACCTGCTGGGTGATGGCCTGCGTGACGCGTTTGACCCTAAGCTAAAACGTTGATCCGAACGCTGAAAAGTATTTATGGCCCTTCTTGAAATTGAAAATCTGTCGGTTCAGTTCCCGTCCAAGACGGCGGTCATGCATGCGGTGGACGGTGTCTCGCTGTCGCTTGATGCAGGTGAGGTGCTGGGCATTGTGGGCGAATCCGGTTCCGGCAAAAGTGTCACCATGATGGCGCTGATGGGCCTGGTGTCGTTCCCCGGCCAGGTCACTGCCGACAAACTGCGCTTTGACGGGCATGACCTGCTCAAACTCTCTGGCAGTGCGCGCGCCAAGCTCACCGGCAAAGACGTGGCGATGATTTTCCAGGACCCCACCACCAGCCTGAACCCTTGCTTTACCGTTGGCTTTCAGCTGGCCGAAACGCTCAAGCTGCACCTGCGGCTCGACAGCAAGGCGGCACGCAGGCGCTCGATTGAATTGCTGGAGCAAGTGGGTATTTCCGCGCCTGAAAGCCGCTTGGGCGTCTACCCGCACCAGATGTCAGGCGGCATGAACCAGCGCGTGATGATTGCCATGGCGATTGCCTGCAACCCCAAACTGCTGATTGCCGACGAACCCACCACCGCACTTGACGTGACCATTCAGGCCCAAATTCTGGACCTGCTGCGAAGTCTGCAAAAAGACCTCAACATGGCGTTGGTGCTGATCACCCACAACATGGGTGTGGTGAGCGAGATGGCGCAGCGCGTGGCCGTGATGTACGCCGGGCAGATCATGGAAGAGCGTAGCGCCCATGATATTTTTGATGCCCCACAGCACCCCTACACCGAAGCCTTGATGGCCGCCATGCCCGAACGCAGTGATGGTGCCAGCCGTTTGGCCACCATTCCCGGCATGGTGCCTGGCTTATATGATCGCCCGAGCGGTTGCCTGTTTGCGCCACGCTGCACCTATGCCAACAACCATTGCCGCGCTGATCGCCCGGCCCTGCGTGAATGGCAAAGTGGCATGGTGCGCTGCCACTATCCCTTGGCGCCCTTGAAGGATCCACTCCCGCCCTCTGGCCAGGTCAACCCCTCGCTGGGAGCCGCCGCATGAGCGCGTCCAATGCAAGTGCAGTGCAAGCCATTGAACCCGTGGTGGTGGCGCGAGACCTGAAACAGGTCTACAAAATCAGCCGTGGTTTTCTGCACCCAGCTGACCACCTGCAAGCGGTCAGTGGCGTGTCGTTCACGGTCCAGCCCGGCAAGACGCTGGCGGTGGTAGGAGAATCTGGTTGTGGCAAATCCACCCTGGCGCGGATGGTGTCGCTGATCGAAACCCCGACCTCTGGCGAGTTGTTGCTGGCGGGTGTCGATGTGGTGAAAGCCAGCGTGAGTGAGCGCCAGGCCCTGCGGCGCACCGTGCAACTGGTGTTTCAGAACCCCTTTGGTTCACTGAACCCACGTAAAAAAATTGGCGCCATTCTGGAATCTCCACTGGAGATCAACACCAACTTGAATGCCGAGCAGCGCGCCGCCCAAGCCCGCGCCATGCTGGCCCTGGTGGGTTTGCGCCCCGAGCACTACGACCGCTACCCGCACATGTTCTCGGGTGGTCAGCGCCAGCGCATCGCCATTGCGCGTGCGCTTATGCTCAAGCCCGCCTTAATCGTCGCCGATGAGCCGGTGTCGGCATTGGACGTCTCTATTCAAGCCCAGGTACTCAATTTGCTGGCTGACCTGCAGCAGGAACTGGGGCTGGCCTACCTTTTTATCTCGCACGACCTGGGTGTGGTTCGCCACATTGCCCACGACGTTCTGGTGATGTACCTGGGTCATGCGGTAGAACAAGGCGAGAAGAAAACCATCTTCACACAGCCCTTGCACCCCTACACCCAAGCCCTGCTGGCCTCCACGCCTGGTATTGTGGGCACAGGTGCCAGCAAAAAGCGCATTGTGCTGACGGGTGAGTTGCCCTCGCCTTTGAACCCACCAAGTGGCTGCGTGTTTTCAACCCGCTGCCCGCACGTCACCGCACAATGTCAAAACGAACGCCCCCCGTTGCGCGTGCTGGCTGGCAGGCAAGTTGCTTGTCATTTGGCTGAGCAATTTATTCAACCCGCTTGAGCTCCAAGACTCAAACACCCTTTATCAAACCCGCTGCCATGCAGCATTAACCTGTAGGAGTCCAAAAAAATGATTTTTCTGAAATCAAACGGCAAATTCGCTCTCAAGCGCACGGCGCTGTGCGCGTTGGCGCTGCCAGCGCTTCTGGCAGCAGGCCAGGCTGGCGCCAAAACTCTGGTGTATTGCTCTGAAGGTAGCCCGGAAAACTTTGCGCCCAGCATCAACACCACCGGCACCTCGTTTGATGCCAGCGAACAGATTTACGACAACCTGGTTGATTTTGAGCGCGGCGGCACCAAGGTGGTGCCTGGTCTGGCTGAAAAATGGGAAGTCTCCAAGGACGGCCTGGAATACACCTTTCACCTGCGCAAAGGCGTGAAATGGCAGTCCAACAAAAACTTCAAACCCACCCGCGACTTCAATGCCGACGACATCTTGTTCATGTTCGAGCGCCAGTGG
>JBBQZG010000134.1:0-7928 GCA_038207945.1 Burkholderiales bacterium | reverse complement strand
CAGAAAGGGTTTGGGGCATTGGTTTCATACAGCCCTGAATTGTCCACCACCCGCGCGCTTGCCACCCAAAGCGGTCAGGCTAAACCCCGGCAATGGCATGATGTGGGGCATGAACACACCCACCGTCACCGTTTACGGCATTCCCAATTGCGACACCGTCAAGAAAGCCCGCACCTGGCTCACCGAGCATGGCGTGAGCCACACCTTCCATGACTTCAAGAAACAAAGCGTCCCCGTTGAACTGCTACCGCAATGGATCGACAGTGTCGGCTGGCAAACGCTGGTCAACCGCAAGGGCACCACCTGGCGCAAGCTGGTAGAGGCCACACGCGCGGCGGTCACCGACGATGCGACCGCCACCGCCCTGATGCTGGCGCACCCCAGCGTGGTCAAGCGCCCGGTGGTGATGTGGAGCGACGGAAGCCTCAGCGTTGGGTTTGATACAGAGGTGTTTGCAGCGCACGTTTGAGCAGATTCAGGCTCCCCTAAAATCCAAAGCTTTCATCGCCCGGAAATACCTGCACCATGACCACCACCCACATTGACGGCGTGTCCGTTACCACCACAGCCAGCGTTTACTTTGACGGCAAGTGCATCAGCCATGGCATCACCTTTGCCGATGGCAGCAAAAAGTCAGTTGGCGTGGTGCTGCCCGCCGCCTTGACCTTCAACACCGGCGCACCCGAGATCATGGAATGTGTGGCGGGTAGCTGCGACTACAAACTGGCCGGCACCGATGACTGGCTTAACTCCAAACCTGGAGACAAATTCAGCATTCCAGGCAATTCCGGCTTCGACATCCGTGTCACCGAGCCGTACCACTACATCTGCCACTTCGGCTAATTGTTAGTTGACGGGCTAAAAAATGCCCCAGCGTCGTTGCCCCGCCTTGCCGTACAGATGCGTACTGTCTGCGGCGACGCGCCTAGCTGGGACAATATTTAGCCCGTCCGAGGCGTTTTTTTATTTTAATTTTAATAGCTACTCACGCTTATTCCATGAGGGCTAGAGGCCAAAATCATGTCTAATACTATCCTTCAGAACATTCCCGCGGGCCAAAAGGTTGGCATCGCCTTTTCGGGCGGACTTGACACCAGCGCGGCGCTGCACTGGATGAAACTCAAGGGTGCCCTGCCCTACGCCTACACCGCCAACCTGGGCCAGCCCGACGAGTCGGATTACGATGAGATCCCGCGCAAGGCGATGGAATACGGCGCAGAAAAAGCCCGCTTGGTGGACTGCCGCCCACAACTGGCGGCTGAAGGCATTGCCGCATTGCAGGCTGGAGCCTTCCACATCACCACCGCCGGTGCCACCTACTTCAACACCACGCCGCTGGGACGCGCCGTGACCGGCACCATGCTGGTGTCAGCCATGAAGCAGGACGATGTGAACATCTGGGGCGACGGCTCAACCTTCAAAGGCAACGACATCGAGCGCTTTTACCGCTACGGCCTGCTGACCAACCCCGCACTCAAAATCTACAAGCCATGGCTGGACCAGCAGTTCATTGATGAACTTGGTGGCCGTGCCGAGATGTCGGCGTTCATGACCTCACACGGCTTTGGCTACAAGATGTCGGCGGAAAAAGCGTACTCCACCGACTCCAACATGCTGGGCGCCACCCACGAAGCCAAAGACCTGGAGTTTTTGAGCAGTGGCATGAAGATCGTCAACCCCATCATGGGGGTACCGTTCTGGCGTGACGACTGCGTGGTGAAGACGGAAGAAGTGTCGGTGCGCTTTGAAGAAGGCCGCCCGGTGGCCCTGAACGGCGTGGCATACCCTGATCTGGTCAGCCTGATTCTGGAAGCCAACCGCATCGGTGGCCGCCATGGACTAGGCATGAGCGACCAAATCGAGAACCGCATCATCGAAGCCAAGAGCCGTGGCATTTACGAAGCCCCTGGCCTGGCGCTGCTGTTCATCGCGTATGAGCGTTTGGTCACTGGTATTCACAACGAAGACACCATCGAACAATACCGCGACAACGGCCGAAAACTGGGCCGCCTGCTGTACCAGGGCCGCTGGTTTGACAGCCAGGCCATCATGTTGCGCGAAACCGCCCAGCGCTGGGTGGCGCGCGCCGTGACCGGCACCGTGACGATCGAGCTGCGTCGGGGTAACGACTACTCGCTGCTCAACACCGAGTCGCCCAACCTGACTTACTCGCCCGAGCGCCTGAGCATGGAAAAAGTGGACGATGCGCCGTTCAGCCCGCTGGACCGCATTGGCCAGCTCACCATGCGCAACCTGGACATCACCGACACCCGCGCCAAGCTGGGCATTTATGCCAAAGCCGGCTTGCTGTCGCTGGGATCGGGTGGCGATTTCCTGAGTCTGAAAAACGACGAACGTCAATAAGCGCGGCTCAAGCAAGGGCACAGGTGCACCGGGCCTGTGCCCTTTTTTATGTGCGCGTCAGGTATTGCTGAGCAATCGGCTTCAATGCCGATGCGGTGATGCCCAGCGAAGCCAAACCAGGCAACTTGCCGGTGGCCACGTTGTCAACCTTCATGGAATCCAGGTTGTCGACACTCATCAGCGGCTCGCCTGGGGCCAGCCCCATCATGGTGGCCTGCAGACGCCCGGCCCATGCGGGCAGCGCAATCACAGGCCGGCCAAGACCACCCGCCACGCCACTGAGCTGCGCCGACAACTGCACCAGTTCTTTCAAGGTGTACACGTCAGGCCCAGCCGCTTCAATGATGCGCGGCGACGGCTGTGTGCTGACGCCTTTGAGACAACTCACCACAGCATTCGCCACATCTTGCACCCACACCGGCTGAAACCGCGCTGAAGCGCCTGCCAACGGCATCATCGGTAACACCTTTTGCAGCTTGGCGAACAGGTTAAGAAATTTGTCACCTTCGCCAAAAATCACGCTGGGTCGCAAAATACTCAAGTCAAAACCAGCATGAGAGGTGGCCCCCGCACCGCCGCCCACTGCTGCCTGCATCAGCACGGCTTCGCCCTCGCCCTTGGAGCGCAGATACATCGACGGTGATTTGGTGGGCTGTAACGAATCTGCCCCGAGCGCGCTCACATGCACCACCTGCGCAACACCAGCGGCCAGACACGCGTGAACGACCTTCTTGGGCAAAGCCACGTGCACATGCTCAAACGCCGCCTGGTCGCCATGAAGAATGGCCACCAGATTGACCAGCGCATCATGCCCGACCACCGCACGTGTCAAAGCAGCTTCATCATGTACATCAAGTTCCAGCACAGTCAGGCCCGGCAAATGCAGGAGCTGTGTGGCATTGGATCTGCGCCGCGTTGGTATGGTCACATGCCAACCCTCACGCACCAGCTTTTCACATACGTGGGCACCAACGAAGCCGGTACCGCCTAAAACAATGATTTTTTTCATAGTAACGATGATGCGCCAAAACAGGGTCGAATCGCGGACATAGGGTTAAATAACAACGGGCTCGATCTCCAGCAAGATGCCAAAGCGCTCGTATACGCTGGTCTGGATGGCCTTGGCCAGGGTCATGACCTCACCGCCCGTGGCACCGTCACTGCCGCTGACTGAGCCGCGATTGACCAGTACCAGCGCCTGTTTTTCATACACACCAGCCTGCCCGACTGACTTTCCGCGCCAGCCACAGGAGTCAATCAACCAACCTGCCGCCAACTTGACCGAACCGTCCGCCAGCACGTAATGAACCACTTTGGGGTCACGGGCAATGATGTCGGCACACTGCTCGGGCGTCACGGTGGGATTTTTAAAAAAGCTGCCTGCGTTGCCCATCACGTCAGGGTCAGGCAGCTTGGCGTGGCGAATCTCACAAACCCAATTGAATATCTGCTGGGCCGTGGGCAGCGCACCGCCATGCTCAACCACCTTCTTGTCGATGTCGGCGTAACCCAGCACCGGCTTCCACAGCTTGGGCAAGGCAAACCGCACGCGCAGGATCAAGGCCCGGTTTTTCAACCCAAGCGCCTGATGACCCGCCTGTGTGTCCGCGGCGCTGGCGTGTTTGAAAATGGAGTCGCGGTAGCCAAAGGCACATTGCGCCGCATTCAGGGTGAATACCTGACCGGTGTGCAGGTCAATAGCATCCAGGGACTCAAAGCGGTCTTGCAGTTCCACACCATAGGCCCCGATGTTTTGAACCGGTGACGCACCCACCGTGCCCGGGATCAGCGCCATGTTTTCCAGCCCCAAGTAGCCTTGTGCGAGCGTCCAGGCCACAAACTCATGCCAGTTTTCACCGGCGCCGGCTTCTACGATGAACGCTTTGGCCGTCTCGTTCACCAGCCTGCGTCCCATCACCTCGACCTTGAGCACCAGCGGCTTGACGTCGCCAGTGAGCACCACGTTGCTGCCGCCACCCAGCACAAATTTGGGCGCTGCCGCCCATGCCGCATCGGCCAGCAGCGCCAGCACGTCAGAAGCATCTGCAATGCGCACCAAAGCATGCGCTTTGGCCACAATGTGGAAGGAATTGAAAGACTGGAGGGGAACGTTTTTCTCGACTAACATGGCGGAATTGTCGAACATTTTGTGAGTACCCTTATGCCCTCTTTTGATACCGTTTGTGAAGCCAGCATGGTTGACGTGAAACACGCCATTGAAAACACCACCAAGGAGATCACCACGCGCTTTGACTTCAAGGGCACGCCTGCAGCCATTGAGCTCAAGGACAAAGAAATCACCATGATTGGCGACGCTGATTTTCAGCTCAGCCAGATCGAAGATATCCTGCGCAACAAGCTGACCAAACGCAATGTCGATGTGCGCTTTCTGGACAAGGGCGATGTGCAAAAAATCGGTGGCGACAAGGTCAAGCAAGTCATCAAGATCCGTGACGGCATTGAGACCGAGTTGGCCAAGAAAATCCAGCGCATCATCAAGGACAGCAAAATCAAGGTGCAGGCCGCCATTCAGGATGGCAAATTGCGCGTCACCGGCAAGGATCGCGACGACCTGCAAGCCGCCATGGCGCTGATGCGCAAGGAAGTCACTGACATTCCACTGAGCTTTGACAACTTTCGCGATTAATGGCTTCGCATCTGCGCGTCGCACCCAGCCTGGCATTGGCCGCCCTGTGGAGCCGATGGGCCGGCAGTGCCCGGGTGCAAAACGTGGCACAAACGGAACTCTGGGCATCAACTTTTTGGGACGCTTCCAGATGAACCGCAACAACGACCAGATGCTGCTGGAGAAGCGCGTTTAGCATGAGCCTGATTGTCAAAAACGAAGACGAGTACGAAGACCTGTTGGGCCAATGGTCAGACCTGGAATCAAGTTTGGGTGTGATTTTGGGTCACCCAGCCAGTGTCCAGGAGTTTGAAGCGCGCATTTACCAATACGACCGCTGGATGCAAGCCCTGATCGAACACGACACCGATGTGGCGCTGTACCTTTTGTTCCAGCTGGCCACCCAATCGCCCGTGGGCTACAGCGCCTCGCACGCCTTGGTGTGTGCCGTGTTGTGCCACTTGGTGGCCCCTGAATTTGAGCTGACGCAGCACGAACGCAACAGTCTGGTACGCGCCGCACTGACCATGAACATCGCCATGACGGCGCTGCAGGACCAGTTAGCGGCGCAACGCGGCAAACCCAGCCAAGAGCAGCAAACTGCCATCAAGACGCACGCGACCATGGGTGCGTTGATGCTGAACAACATGGGCATCACCAACCAACTCTGGCTGGAAATCATCCAATTGCACCACCAGGAAGGTGCGCAACACATTGAACTGCAAGCGTTGACATCACCGCACCGGTTAGCGATCATTTTGCACGTGGTTGACCGCTACGCTGCCATGATCAGCCCGCGTCAATCCCGCGAAGGCCGCAGCGCCGCAGATTCTGCGCAAAGCATCATTCACGACAACACTGCGCACGACAACCCGATCGGTCAGGCGCTCGTGCGCATCGTGGGCTTGTGCCCACCCGGCACATTTGTACAGCTCGACGATGACCAGGTGGCTGTGGTGATGCGCCGCAGCAGCCAGCCGAACCTGCCGGATGTGGCCATTGTGCTCAACGACCATGGCCAGCAGGTCAGGTCACCAACCCTGCACCACACGGCCCTAGGCAGCCCAGGCATCAAAGGCGCGTTTCCGGCCTCTGCCATGCAAGAGCGCATCAACCACCATGTGATTTTGCAACTCGGCATGCAAGCCGTCTGATTCAAGTTGCTATTTTTTATATAGCTCTTAGCGATTATTTAACAAGGGCTAGAGGTCTATTTTATTAAATATTTACAGCCAAATCAACACCAGATGCGATGGATTGCGGAGAGACCGCACGGTACATTGATTAGGTGGCTGTCAACTAGGAATGCTTGGTCAAAGCCCTCGTTTCTCAAGCAAGGTCAGCACCTGTTTGCGCAACGAAGCGTTTTCAGCTTCCAGGGTTGCCACGCGTTTTCGCAGGGTCTGGAGTTCATCACCGGTTGAGTCGACGCCCTCGGAGTCAGCTGTGACCTGTTCTGCCAATTCAGAGGCCGCCTCTCTGGGCTTACGTTTGGCATCACGGACCCGTTTAGCCGCCTGTTTCAACTCTTCCTTGCCAGCCGCAGCGGCGGCGACTTGATCCTCAGTCGACAAACTCGACACTGCCGCAGCAGCGTTGATGGAGATGACCCCTGATTTCACTGCGGCCACCACCTCAGGTGCGGCCTGCTTCTGGATTTTCTCGATCAGCAACATCTGGCTGTTGCTAAGGCGGGCTGCTTTGGCAAGATCGTCACGGCTTGACAACGATTGGGCGACGACCGGCACATTTGAAGAGGTGACCTCCTCCCACGGCGAGGCATCCACTTGGTCGTTTGCATCTGGTGCGCTGGCATCCTGGGACTGCAATGCATGCATTCGAGCAGCCCGCTCAGCGACGAGTTGCCGCTTGCGCAGCGCCAGGACACCTCGCTGGAAGTCGGACACACTGCGTCTGCCAAGATGTTGGTCGATCATCCAGAGGTGGACGTCGTCAATGGTTTTAAAAAGCGTACTTTGCACCGTCTGAAACGGCAGACCATGCGCTTGGCATATCGCGTAGCGGTTATGGCCATCGACCAGCAAGTCACCCCAAAGCACCAGAGCGTCGCGACATCCTTCATTCAGGACGCTGCGCTCCAGGCTTTCGTATTCTTCTGAGGTCAACGGATCAATGTAAGCTTTGAGGTCTTCGTTGACGGTGATATTCATTGGCAAAGGGTATGGTTAAAGGCTTGTGAGGGGGCCGGGTTGTAGGCACTGAAGTCCCGGCGGATGCGCCAGTGCCTGACTCAATTGAGTCGTTGACCCGAAGATTTCAGATCTTCCATGAGCGCATCAGGTTCACCACCGCTCGCGAGATGGGTTTTGTACCAGACCGTCAGAATCGTTGTGACCACAGGGCCCTGGTTTTGACAGACTTTGACGAAATCCAGGCCGTTGATGTTGCAGATCAGCTTGACCAGATCCATGTCTAAATCGATGGCTTCATCTTCACAGCGTCGAATTTTGAGGTCAGAGAATGCATATCCCTCGGGCAGTTTGAGGGTCAAGTGTGAATCAGTTGACATGGGCAAAAGGGGAACAAGTAAGTGAAATCATGTGTATTTGTCCCGGTTGTTCCCCGGCTTAACTTTGGATGTCAATGCACCTAGTTGGGCTCGGTTGAATATCAATCTTGACTAAGTACTTGATTTACAAAGAAAAATGCCGTTTATTGGGTAAGAATAAACGACATTGGACAGTGTAATGGTGGCGGTTGACCGTCTCAGCCCCAAATTTCTGAGCCAAATAGCAATGGAGGGTAATCCTGCGGGTCATTGCGTATTTGGATCAAGTCTACGTGATCGAAGATGCAATTCGGTATCCCATCGCCCTGTAACCGCGCTGCCGTTTGTCCCACATCTTCAGCAGCGCCGGGTGACCGGTATCCACGAAATCAACGATGCGCACATCGGTCTTGGTGGCGTGCTCCCGAT
>JBBQZG010000133.1:0-7940 GCA_038207945.1 Burkholderiales bacterium | reverse complement strand
TGACCAAAGCCAGCGTGACGCCGGCCTGAGCGCTCTTCAGGTGAGGCAGCAGCAGCATCACCGCCGGCACGTTGGAAACCAGGTTGGACAACCCCACGCCGGCCGCAAACAGTGGTCCGGGGTTGGCCAGATGCACCCCCTGTGCGGCCAGCAGCGCCACGGCCTGTGCCGCCAGCCCGGTGGACTCAAAGGCGTGGTTGACCACAAACAGGCCGACAAACAGCACCAGCGCAGCCACCTCACGTGGCCAGTCGGTGAACAAGAAAATCAGCAGCAGCACGCCAGCGACCAGCAGCCCCTTGGTGGTTTGCCAAGCATCAAACGGTGGGCTTTGCAGTGCGCCATAAGCTTCCCCGCGCTCGCTCTCCTTGCTGTCAGTCAAGGGTTTGAGGCCGCCCCGATGGTCAGCCTCGGCATGTGCGCGTGCCCCTGGCCCCCACACCAGCCAGGCCCATAGCAGCACCAGACTCAACACCACCGGCGGCAGCGCCTGACGCATGTAGCCACCAAAGGGCAGGTGCAGCACCGAGCCGATCAGCGTGGCAGCCGAGCCAATGTTGGCAGCGCAGGCCAAGCCGAGCAAGAACGGTACCGGGTTCAGGCGGCGTTGCAGACACAACTGCGCCACCACCGGGGTCATGGCAAGGCAAATGATGTCATTGGAATACACCGCCGACAAAGCGCCAGCCACGGCAATGATGGCACCCAGCAAGGCGTTGCGCCCCAGCGGCAAGGCCGCCACCTGGCGCGTCACGGCGGCATAAAAGCCGCCCAGCCGCATTTGGGCCGACACCACCATGAACGAGAACAGCAGCAGCACCGTGGGCAAATCCACCGACCGCGCCGCTTGCTCGATGCTCATGTCCCCCAGGCCAATCACGCCAATGGCACCCAGCAGCGCCACGCCCGAGCGGTCCAGCTTCAGGCGCGGTAAACCGCCCAAAATCATGCCCGCATAGACCAAGATAAAAATGGCCACAACGCCCCAGGTCATCAGGTCGTGCATGGGCATGGTGTGCCTTGGTGTTTTTAATTGCTATATTTTAAATAGCTATTAACGCTTGTTTAATAAGGGCTAGAGGTATAAAACATACAGATTTTGCATCCGCATCAGGGCGGGGCCTGTACAGCTGGCTGCACAGTAAACTCAAGCTCTTCTTTTTCCTGTGGACACACCACCATGACTTCCAGGCACACCCAGCGCGGCGCGATTGACGGTAACGGCATTGCCTTGTTAATAGGGGGTGTGGCCTTGGGTGGCATGCTGGTTTATTCGGCCGTGTCAGGCTACGAGTTGCCCCTGTGGCCGGCGCTGGCCGTGATTACTGTGAACCTGGTGGCAGCCGGGCGCATGGTCTGGTTGAAGATCAAGGCGAAGAAGCACCGTTGAGCGCGCATTCAGCCGTGCCATCGTGCGCTTGGCGCAGGCAGGTCTGAAATGCCCGGGTCACGCGCGCGGCCTGCGGTGAGGCGCGCACGATGCTGAAAAAACTGCAGCGGTAATTGAACACGGCGGGCTGCACGGCACGCATCTGGCCGGTGTGGATAAAACCTGCGGCGTAATGGTCGGGCAAAAAACCCAAAAAGCAGCCTGAGAGGATCAGCGTGGCAACCGATTCCTGGTCGTACCCGGTGGCGGCCCGCGCCAGGTGAACCTGCTGGCTGAGCTCCATGTTGGGTGAGTGGTAGCCCAGGCCAGCAAAGGCGTAGGCGCGCAGGGCATCCCAATCGGCAGGCTGTTGCGCCGCACCGACGGCAAACAGCGGGTGTACTGCGCTGCAGTACAGGTACATGGTCTCGGTGAACAACTCGTCATAGGCCAGCGAACTGGAGGTGCGGTGGCCGGGGATGATGCCGACCTGGAACTGGCCATCGAGCACACCGCGCTCAATGGTGTTGAGTGGCGCCACGTGCAGGTGCAGGCGCACCTCAGGGGCTTGGGCGCCAAACAGCGCAATCGCCTGGCCGATGTGCGCAGCCGGGTTGCTGGCGGTTTTGTCAAACACGGCAATGTGCAGCTCACCGCCCATGCGCTGGTGAATCTCGTCGACCTGGCTGCGAAACGCATCCACGCTGCTGAGCAGGCGCAGGGTTTCGGCGTAAATCTGCTCGCCCTCGCTGGTGAGCGCAAAACCGGCCCGGCCACGCCGGCACAGCGTTAGCCCCAGGCGCGTTTCCAGGTCTTTGATGTGGCGGCTGACCGTGCTGGTGCCAATGTTCAACTCCAGCTCGGCCGCCGCCATGCCGCCACAGTCCACCACCGTTTTGAACACGCGCAGCAAGCGGATGTCCATGTCGCTGAGTTGACCCAAGGCGGCGCGCGTGGGCTTGATACGGGTATTTACTTGCATAAACTGGCAACTTTATGTTGATACTTGAACATTTATAAGAGTATCAGGACTTTGCACAATCGCGCTTTTGTTGTCGCTCACCAAGGAAGCCTCATGAACATGACCGACGCCCAAGTCCTGAACCGTCCCCGCACCGACGCCGCCTGGCTCGACGCCCACTGGATGCCTTACACCGGCAACCGCGACTTCAAGGCGCACCCGCGCATGATGGCCAGCGCCCAGGGCTGTTACTACACCGACCTGGATGGCCGCAAGATTTTTGACGGGCTGTCGGGCCTGTGGACCTGCGGCCTGGGCCATGGCCGGCAAGAGATTGTCGAGGCCGCCGCCAAACAGCTGGCCACGCTGGACTACTCGCCCGCCTTTCAGTACGGCCACCCGCTGTCGTTTGCGCTGGCCAACAAGCTCAAGGAGCTCACCCCCGCCGGGCTGGATTATGTGTTTTTCACCGGCTCGGGGTCGGAGTCTGCCGACACCTCGCTGAAGATGGCGCGGGCTTATTGGCGCGCCAAGGGTCAAAGCAGCAAAAGTCTGCTGATTGGCCGCGAAAAGGGCTACCACGGCGTCAACTTTGGCGGCATCTCGGTGGGCGGCATTGGCGCCAACCGCAAGGTGTTTGGCCAGGGCATCGCCGCGGACCACCTGCCGCACACGCAGCCGCCTGCTGGCTCGTTTTACCGCGGCATGCCGCCCGCAGGTGGCGCGCATGGTGCAGTACTGGCTGAAGACCTGCTCAAGTTGATTGCCCTGCATGATGCGTCCAACATTGCCGCGGTGATCATCGAACCGATGTCAGGCTCGGCCGGTGTGGTGGTGCCGCCGGTGGGCTACCTGCAGCGCATCCGCGAGATATGCACCGCCCACAACATTCTGCTGATTTTTGACGAAGTGATCACCGGCTTTGGCCGCATGGGCGCCTACACCGGCGCTGAAGTGTTTGGCGTGACGCCTGACATCATGAACGTGGCCAAACAAATCACCAATGGCGCACAACCCCTGGGCGCGGTGCTGGCCAGCAAAGAGATTTACGACACCTTCATGGCCGTGGGCGGACCAGACTACATGCTGGAATTTGCCCACGGCTACACCTACTCGGCACACCCGGTGCCGTGCGCGGTGGGCCTGGCGGTGCTGGACATTCTGGTGCGCGAAGACATGATTGAGCGTGTGAAAACCCTCAGCCCCCATTTTGAGAACGCCGTGCACAGCCTCAAAGGCGTCAAGCACATTGCTGACATTCGCAACTTTGGCTTGGCGGCGGGGTTCACCATTGAGGCGCTGCCGGGCGAACCGGCCAAACGGCCTTACGAGATCGCCAAGGCGATGCTGGCCAAGGGTTTTTACGTGCGTTACGGTGGCGACACCATCCAACTGGCGCCGCCCTTTATTTCCACCCCGGCGCAGATTGACAGCCTGATCAACGCGCTGGGAGAAACCTGCAACGAGGTTGACTGAGCGCCAAAAAATGCTATTCTAAATATAGCTTTATACGCATGTTTTATATGGGCTAGAAGCCATATCTTCTGATATGACTTGTAGTGCTCCCCTTCACAACTTTCTGGAACGACTCCATGACCAGCACACTCCCTGTGATTCAACCTCTTCCGACCATCCAGCACCTGATCGACGGCCAGCTGTTCAGCGGTGGCACGCGCACGGCTGACGTCTTCAACCCGGCCACCGGCCAGGCTGAAAAACGCGTGCTGCTGGCCGACAAACACACGGTGGAACAAGCGATCGCCAGCGCGCAAGCCGCCTACCCCGCCTGGCGTGCCACCCCGCCTTTGAAGCGTGCGCGCGTCATGAGCCGGCTCAAAGTCTTGCTGGAAGACAACGCCGAGGCCATCTGTGCCCTGGTCACCGCCGAGCACGGCAAGGTGCTGAGCGACTCCATGGGTGAGTTGCAGCGCGGCATTGAAAACGTCGAATACGCCAGCTATGCGCCCGAACTGCTCAAAGGTGAACACAGCAAAAACGTCGGCCCGGCCATTGATTCGTGGAGCGAATTCCAGGCGCTGGGCGTCACCGCAGGCATCACGCCCTTTAATTTTCCGGTGATGGTGCCGCTGTGGATGTGGCCCATGGCTGTGGCCTGTGGCAACACCTTCATCTTGAAGCCCTCCGAGCGCGACCCTTCAAGCGCCTTGTTGGTGGCTGAGCTTGCGCTGCAGGCTGGCTTGCCAAAGGGCGTACTCAATGTGGTGCATGGCGACAAGGAGGCGGTGGACACGCTGCTCACCGATCCGCGCGTCAAAGCCATCAGCTTTGTGGGCTCCACGCCGGTTGCCGAATACATCTACGCCACCGGCTGCGCGCACGGCAAACGTGTGCAGGCGCTGGGCGGCGCCAAAAACCATGCGGTGGTGATGCCTGACGCGGACATTGCCAACGCCGTCAACGCCTTGATGGGCGCGGCCTACGGCTCGTGCGGTGAGCGCTGCATGGCGATCCCGCTGGTGGTGGCGGTGGGCGATACCACGGCTGATGCGGTGATCGCCGGGCTGAAAGTAGAAATCGCCAAGATGAAGGTTGGCCCGGGAACGGATGCCAGTTGCGACATGGGCCCGCTGGTGACCCAGGCGCACTTTGAGAAGGTCAAGGGCTACGTGGACCAAGGCGTGAAAGAGGGCGCCACACTGGTGGTGGACGGCCGTGGCATCACGGTGCCAGGCCATGCGGGCGGTTATTTCATGGGCGCCTGCCTGTTTGACCACGTGGAGCGCGGCATGGTGATTTACCAGGAAGAAATCTTTGGCCCGGTGCTGGGCGTGGTGCGTGTCAAGACCTTGCAAGACGCCATGGACCTGATCGACGCGCACGAGTACGGCAACGGCACCTGCATCTTCACCCGTGACGGCGAGGCGGCGCGCTACTTCACCGACAACATTCTGGTCGGCATGGTCGGTGTAAACGTGCCGCTGCCGGTGCCGGTGGCCTACCACTCGTTTGGCGGCTGGAAACGCAGCCTGTTTGGCGACCTGGGCGCCTACGGGCCGGACGCCGTGCGCTTCTATACCAAACGCAAGACGATTACCCAGCGCTGGCCGAGTGCCGGGGTGCGGGAGGGGGCGGTGTTCAGTTTTCCGAGCAGCCGCTGACCAGCGGCGGACATTCCAAATGAAAAAGCCCCGCATGCGGGGCTTTTTACTTGCAAATTTGCGATCAGTGTCGTGCTTGCAGAAATTGCTCTGCCCGATCAGATGCTACGAACCGGATGATCCCACGTGTTTCCTCTGAGCAACCCTTAAGAACAATCCGCTCCAGTACACCGGGACCATCCCGCAAGATAAGTGCACCCAAAAGCTCATCTATAAAAGACTGAGTCACAGCAACACCTGTGAAATTCACAGTTACCTCCTGCCCTGCCGCCAACGCCTGCTCAATTTGCAAACGTATGGGGAGTGCAGAAGAACGCATGCCCATCATGGAACCCAATGCATGTTGCTGCAGAGCAATTAGTTGTGTATTCATGGTGCGATCTCGGGTTAGGGAAGACTAACAAACGCAGGTAGCGCCGATAGCTCTGCATCTTACTATCAATCGTCGAATCGGAAAACCAACGGGTTTTCCCGCGATTTTGGTGGCTCAACACGTGGCAGCAGTTGGTCAATTCGTATTGCAGGGAGCTTTTGACAGACGAAGGTTGCGGAAATCGCCACGCCGTTCCACGTACCACTCAAAGGCTGCACCTGGTCGCGACGCTTCACCCCAGTGACTTCGCCATCTGTAAAGATGGCATCACCACTGACGATGTGCACAGAGCCACCCGTCTCTTTTGCAATGCGCACTGTTGTTGTTAGGCCAACACCTTCGTTGACACTTTCTCCAAAAGGCCCCATGTCCCGATTGCAACTCACCCTAGGCTTTAAAGCAGTTCGAATCGCCTTTGCATGGGTCTTGGCCCGAAGTTCGGCATGGTTTTGCAGCGTAGCCAGAAAGCCGCACCCGTTATCCACAACTGCAACCTGAATGCGTCCGCCACTTTGCTGGTCTTTGTAATACTGCGCGGCAACCCAAACAGATGCGTCGCGTGCGCCCTCGCGCCGGGCATGGGTCAAAGCGTTCTCAAGCAATTCCGACAGCGCGTAACGAAGAGGTCGGTAATATTGATCGTACTCAGTGTCAGGTGAATTGAAATCGACTGGTTTGGGGCCGCGCCCAATGATTTGACCAACGATGGCAGTCGCCAATTGAGCGGCAACCGCTTCGGACTTGCCCGAATCGACTACCCGCGTGATCTCAAGCAGCTTGCTGCGCTGGTCATTTCGATTTCGGTTTTGGGGAATGTTCACCCCTTCAACGGGTATGCCATTGAAGAAGTCCATGCGCTCGAGATAGCCAGCTGTACTGGTTTTCAGCCACGGCATGGTTACACGCCTGCGTTTGTCCAACGGCTCCAACACAGCGGCAAGCACCGTTATGCCCAATGGATCTACAAAATCGACATTGGTGCAATCCAGTTCAACATCACCCGCCCCAGCACCAATATGGCTGAGCGCTTCAATCAGACTCGCAAGATTGTTGACACCCACTGTTTTCGGCAACGCCACGCAGATGGCTTGGTTATTGTTTTGAACGTTCATGTCGAGAACTTTAACTCTGTGCAGCACCCTGCGCCAACACCTCCGCCATCAGCGCCTGCTGGGTGCGGGCGGTGGTGAGGCGCTGGCGCAGCTCAAAGCATAGGACGCGCAGGGAGGCTACGCGGGCGACGATGCGGGATTGTTCGGCGAGGGGTGGTAGTGGGAAAGGTAGAGGATCAATATCTTTGTGATTGATTTGTGGCACGCTGGTGCCGGTATTTAGCGAAGCCAAATCAATCGTCGAGAGCCAAAGAAAAGCGTACTCCGTCAGCACAACAACGGGGGTAATTGCCATTGTGTTCAGGTCAACAAAGATCGGCGTAACAACAACACGTTTCTTATTGGTGGCGATTGCACCACCTCTCTTTGGAAAAATGATGCTCCCGCTTGGTATCAAAGCCTTGACTGCCTTTTCGTCTGGATCTATGAATCTTGAAGAAGTAGTGATCTCAAATTCGTTGCCTAGCAAGTTCATGTCACCTACCTTGACATACATATAGGCCCCTAACTCCTTCTCCATTCCGAGATCGAAGGTGCTTCCGCTTGTTGTGTCAAAAACGGTTGCGACACTCACCAACTCCCACCCATCCGGCAAGTCAAACGGCTTTTCGTCTTCCGCAATCGGCGGCAGAGGTTTGTCGCGTTTGATTTTGCCTTGGGCGATGAGACGGTCTTTCTCGGCGCGGATTTTTTGCAGGAGGACGCTGGCGGGTTCGTCTTTGGGGTCTTGGGGGACGAGGAGGCCGCGCACGGCGAGTTGGAGGATGGCTTGCTCCAGGGCGTCTACGGCTTCGGGGCGGTCGAGCAGCAGGTCGAAGTGGGTGGCGACGCGGTGCCAGTTGTCCGGCAGCTCTTCGGGCGTGGTGCTGGCGGTGAGTGCGCTTAGCAGGGTGGCGACAAGCTGGGCGTGTTGCGTGGCTTCGAGGCGGGCCTTGGCCTGGAGCGCGTCGCACAGGCGCATGAGCTCTTCGACGCGGGTGACGATGCGGGATTGTTCGGCGAGGGG
>JBBQZG010000132.1:0-8177 GCA_038207945.1 Burkholderiales bacterium | reverse complement strand
TAGGCTTCGGTGGCAGCGCCAAAGTTGTCGGTAAAGCGCATCGCCGCAACGACTTTGTCGGCGTTGCCCCGATGTTTGAAGTTGGCATACCCCTCACCGTGCGCCACGGCAATCGGCAGGCGGCTGCCAGCCATGCCTTTGAGGAACAGCGACGGAGATTCAATCACTTCAACCAAGCTCAGGCGGGCTTCAAAGCGCTCGCTCTGGTTGGTGGTGAAACGTGGCCACTCGGCAGCGCCGGGAATGATGTCAGCCAGCTCGGCAAACATCTGGCAACCGTTGCACACGCCCAGGCCAAAGGTGTCGGTGCGGCCAAAGAAGGCTTTGAACTGGTCCGCCAGACCTGGGTTAAAGGTGATGGAGCGCGCCCAGCCAATGCCGGCACCCAAGGTGTCGCCATAAGAAAAACCGCCACACGCCACCACGCCTTTGAAGTCGGCCAGGTTGGCGCGGCCGCTTTGCAGGTCGGTCATGTGCACGTCAAACGCTTCAAACCCCGCCTCGGTGAAGGCGTAGGCCATTTCCACATGCGAGTTCACGCCTTGCTCGCGCAGCACAGCCACTTTGGGGCGGGCCAACAAGAGCGCTGGCGCAAACTTTAATGCTATATTATAAATAGCTGCTAGTTCTTTATTGTCAAGGGCTACAGCCTGATTTGTCATATAAAAATGCAAACCGGTGTCAGATGACTCGCCCGACGCTGCGTGTTCCGCGTCAGCACAGGCCGGGTTGTCGCGCAATTGGCAAATTTTCCAGCTGGTGGCGTCCCACACTTGGTGCAGGTCGGGCAGATTGGCTTTGTAAATAGGCTTGGCATCGCGCCACACCTGCACTTGGCCAATGCCATCGCGGATGGTGGAATCTGCCGGGCGGGTCTTGCCCACCACGTGGCTGTGTTGGCTCAAGCCATGCGTGCGTAGAACCTGCATGACCGCATTGCGGTCTTCGGTGCGCACCTGAATGACTGCGCCAAGCTCTTCACTGAACAAGGCTTTGAGCGTCAGTTCGTCGCGGCGGCCGCTGACTTGGCCAGCCCAATTCTTGGCATCGCCATGGTCCATGCGGCTGTCCGTGATGCCGTTACCCTCGGTGACCAGCATGTCCACATTGAGCGCCACACCCACATGGCCGGCAAACGCCATCTCGCAAGCTGTGGCAAACAGGCCGCCATCGCTGCGATCGTGGTAGGCCAAAATTTGCCCTTGGGCACGCAAGGTATTGACCGCCTTGACCAGGTTCACCAGGTCTTGCGGGTGGTCCAGATCAGGCACCTCGTCACCCATCTGGCCCAGCGTTTGCGCCAGTATGCTGCCGCCCATGCGGTTTTGACCGCGCCCTAAGTCAATCAGAATCAGCGAGGTGTCGTCCGTGGCGTTGAGCTGCGGCGTGAGTGTGCCGCGCACATCAGGCAGTGTGACAAAGGCGGTGACAATCAGGGACACCGGTGAGGTGACTTTTTTGTCTGCACCGGCGTCGTCTTTCCATTGGGTGCGCATCGACAACGAATCTTTGCCCACCGGAATGCTGATACCCAAAGCCGGGCACAGCTCCAGCCCCACGGCTCTCACGGTGGCATACAGCGCGGCATCTTCCCCGGGCTCGCCACAAGCGGCCATCCAGTTGGCCGAGAGCTTGACGCGGTCCAGCTCAAACGGTGCTGCCAGCAAATTGGTGATGGCTTCGGCCACCGCCATGCGGCCGGAGGCCGGGGCGTTGACCGTGGCCAAGGGCGTGCGCTCGCCGATGGCCATGGCTTCACCGGCAAAGCCCTTGAAGTCGGCCAGCGTCACAGCGCAGTCAGCCACCGGCACTTGCCACGGGCCAACCATCTGGTCGCGGTGTGTGAGGCCGCCCACTGTGCGGTCGCCAATCGTCACAAGAAAGCGTTTGGAGGCCACGGTCGGATGGGCCAGCACATCAATGGCAGCTTGTTGCAAGCCCACACCCGTCAGGTTGACCGGTGCGAATTGGCGTGCCAAGGTCTTGACATCACGGTGCATTTTGGGCGGCTTGCCCAGCAGCACGTTCATCGGCATGTTGACCGGCAAATCAGCATCGCCCTGCGCCACCTTCGCAGCGGACAAGTCGACATCGCCCACCATCAGATTGCGCGCCTGGGTGGCGACACCCACCACGGCAAACGGGCAGCGTTCGCGCTCGCACAAGGCCCGAAAGCCTGCCAGCGACTTGGGATGAATAGCCAGCACATAACGCTCTTGGCTTTCGTTCGACCAGATTTCCTTGGGCGCCATGCCGCTTTCTTCCAGTGGCACTGAACGCAAATCAAACAAGGCACCACGGCCTGCGTCGTTGGTCAGTTCAGGAAACGCGTTGCTTAAACCGCCAGCCCCGACATCGTGAATTGCCAGGATGGGGTTGTCATTGCCCTGCAACCAGCACTGGTTGATGACTTCTTGCGCGCGGCGCTGGATTTCTGGGTTGCCACGCTGCACCGAGTCAAAGTCAAGGTGCGCGGCATTGGCACCGGTGGTCATGGAGCTGGCCGCGCTGCCGCCCATGCCAATGCGCATGCCGGGGCCGCCAAGCTGGATCAACAGGCTGCCCGCCGGGAACTCGATCTTGTGGGTCTGGCTGGCATCGATCACGCCCAGGCCACCAGCCAGCATGATCGGTTTGTGGTAGCCGCGCTGCTCTTGTTGTTGGACATCAGCGCCGCTGGCACCCCGGGCCTTGTAGCTCAGACTTTGTTCGTATTCCCGAAAGTAGCCCAGCAAATTCGGCCGCCCAAACTCGTTGTTGAACGCCGCACCACCCAGCGGCCCCTCCACCATGATTTGCAGCGGGCTGGCGATGTGCGCCGGCTTGCCATAAATAATGGGGGTCAGAGTCGCATTGTTTTTAGTTTTAGGTTCTGACAAATTAATTGGAATCTGACCCCAATTGATTTGCGACACGGTGAAACCCGTCAGGCCGGCTTTGGGTTTGGAGCCGCGGCCGGTGGCGCCTTCGTCACGGATTTCGCCGCCCGCGCCGGTCGCCGCACCGGGGAAAGGTGAAATCGCTGTGGGGTGGTTATGGGTTTCCACCTTCATCAGAATGTGCTGCGTGGCGCTAGTTTTTTCATAGCTACTTGGGCTTGATTCACGTGGGCTAGAGGCTGATTTGGCTACAAAACGTTCAATGTGCACGCCTTCCATCACCGAGGCGTTGTCAGAGTACGCCACCAGCATGTGCTGCGGGTTGGTTTGATGCGTGTGGCGAATCATGCCAAACAGGCTGTGTGGCTGGGCCACACCGTCGACGGTGAACTGGGCGTTGAAGATTTTGTGGCGGCAGTGTTCGCTGTTGGCCTGGGCAAACATCATCAGCTCGACATCGGTCGGGTTGCGCTGCAGTTGGGTAAACGCCGTGACCAGGTAATCAATTTCGTCGGCAGCCAAGGCCAAACCAAATTCGGTGTTGGCAGCCAGCAGCGCCGCCTTGCCACCACCCAGCACATCCACATGCGCCATGGGCGCGGCGCTCAGGCTGGCAAACAAATCAAGGGCAGCAGCACGCTCGAACATCACGCTCTCGGTCATGCGGTCATGCAGCAGGTCGGCCACCTGGGCCAGTTGCGCGGCATTCAGGCTCGATTTGCTGAGCAACCCGGACTTGAGGCTGACGCGGTATTCCACCACCCGCTCAACCCGGTGCACGGGCAGACCGCAGTTGTGCGCGATGTCAGTGGCTTTGGAGGCCCAAGGCGACACTGTGCCAAAACGCGGTGTCACCACAATCAGCGTGCCGTCAAGCGAGCCGGTGTACGGCTCGCCATAGGTCAACAAGGCGGCCAACTGGTCTCTGAGTGCCGATGAGGGCAGTTCATCAGAGGCCACCAGATGCACGTAACGCGCGGAAATGCCGTTGATCTTGTCGTGCACAGCCTGCAGGCCGGGCAGAAGTTGTTGAACACGGAAAGTGCTGAGGGCGCTGCCGCCCTCGAATTGGGTGAGATGCAAGGTCACGGTGGAAGCCTGATGAGGTGCTGACGGGATTGAAATTGAACGCGATGTGTCGCCCGGAAAAGGCGAGTCGCCGCGCGCCACAATTTTACCCGCCAGCACAGGCGACTTGCGGCACCGCTGCTAGCCCTGCGGCACGTATCCCGGCTAAAAGCCTGCCCAACACAGGCCATTTCCCGATGGGATAATCGCGCCATATGACTATCACCATCAAAGACGCCGAAGGCATTGCAGGCATGCGCGTGGCCGGCCGACTGGCTGCCGAATTGCTTGACTACCTGGCCCCCCTCGTGAAACCCGGCATGACCACCAACGAGCTTGACCGCTTGGCCGAGGCACACACGACTCAGGTGCTGGGCGCCATCTCAGCCCCGCTGAACTACGCCCCCGGTGGCCACAACCCTTACCCCAAGTCGATCTGCACGTCGATCAACCAGCAGGTGTGCCACGGTATTCCCAATGACAAGCCTTTGAAAAAAGGCGACATCGTCAATGTGGACGTGACCGTGATCAAGGACGGCTGGCATGGCGATTCAAGCCGCATGTACATGGTGGGCGACGTGTCGGTGGCGGCTAAACGCCTGTGCAACCTGACCTATGACGCCATGTGGAAGGGCATCCGACAAGTGCGCGAAGGTGCTTACCTGGGCGACATCGGCCATGCCATCCAGACCTTTGCCGAAGGCCAGGGCCTGAGTGTGGTGCGCGAGTTTTGCGGTCACGGCATCGGGCAAAAGTTTCACGAAGACCCCCAGGTGCTGCATTACGGCAAGCCCGGCACACTGGACCAGCTCAAGGCTGGCATGACCATCACCATTGAGCCGATGCTCAATGTGGGACGCAAAGAAATCAAGGAAATGGGCGATGGCTGGACCATTGTTACCAAAGACCGTTCGCTGTCAGCCCAATGGGAGCACACCGTGCTGGTCACGCCGACTGGTTATGAGGTGTTGACACTGTCGGCGAACAGCCCACCCATTCCCGCGTTTGTGACGCCATCAGCCTGAAAATTTATGACGAGGGCGTAACCCCATGACTGAGCTCAGCGCCCTGCGCATCCAATACCGTGCCGACAAAGCGGCCCTGCTGAGTGCGCTGTCAAACAGCGGCGCGTCGACGCGCGGTGTCCATGCCGCGCTGCACAAGCTTGCTGCGCTGGCCGACGGATTGCTCAAAAATTTGTGGCAACGTGCCGGTTTGACCGAGCCCTTTGCCCTGGCAGCGGTGGGTGGCTTTGGTCGCCGCGAGTTGTTTCCCCATTCGGACGTGGACGTGTTGCTGCTGCTGCCGGACGACCAGTCGCCCGACGATGATGCGGCACTGAAGGCGCGCCTGGAAGGCTTCATTGGCAGTTGCTGGGACGCGGGCCTTGAAATTGGTTCCAGCGTGCGCACCGTCAGCACCTGCCTGAGCGAGGCCCACAAAGACGTGACCGTGCAAACGTCACTTCTGGAAGCCCGCTTGATCACCGGCAGTGCGGCGTTGTTTGGCGATTTTCAAAAGCGGTTCATGGCGACCATGGACCCACAGGCGTTTTTTATTGCCAAAACCCTGGAACTGAACCAGCGCCACAACAAATACGACAACACGCCCTATTCGCTGGAGCCCAACTGCAAGGAATCTCCTGGTGGCCTGCGTGACTTGCAGGTGATTTTGTGGGTAGCCAAAGCGGCCGGCTATGGCAACAACTGGGCAGAATTAGCCAAAAATGGCCTGGCCACGGCCTTTGAAGTCAAACAACTCAAACACAACGAAGCCCTGCTGTGGCTGATCCGGGCGCGCTTGCACCTGATTACCGGGCGGCGTGAAGACCGGCTGGTGTTTGACATGCAAAACGCAGTGGCCCAATCTTTCGGCTTTCAGGCGCCCTCGCCCACCACTGACAAACGGGCCTTCGTGCGCCCCAGCGAATCACTCATGAAGCGCTATTACTGGGCAGCCAAAGCGGTGACCCAGCTGAACCAGATTTTGTTGCTCAACATTGAGGAGCGGCTGAGCCCGTCAACCCATCAGCCGCAGCCTATCAACGCACGTTTTTCAGACAAGGCCGGCATGGTGGAGGTGGTCAGCGACGATCTGTACCAACGCGAGCCGCACGCGATCCTTGAAACGTTTCTGGTTTATCAGACCACGGCCGGCATGAAAGGGCTGTCTGCCCGCACGTTGCGCGCGCTCTACAACGCGCGCGATCTGATGGACGGAAAGTTCCGCAACGACCCCGTCAACCGCGACACCTTCATGCAGATTTTGATGCAGCGCGGCGGCATCACCCATGCCATGCGTCTAATGAACCAGACCTCGGTGCTTGGGCGCTACCTGTGGGCGTTTCGCAAAATTGTCGGGCAGATGCAGCACGACCTGTTTCACGTGTACACGGTGGACCAGCATGTGCTGATGGTGCTGCGCAATGTGCGCCGCTTCTTCATTTCCGAGCACGCCCACGAATACCCTTTTTGCTCACAACTGGCCTCGGGCTGGGACAAACACTGGATTTTGTATGTGGCCGCGCTGTTCCATGACATCGCCAAAGGCCGCGGTGGTGACCATTCCGTATTGGGGGCCAAGGAGGCGCGGCACTTTTGCAAACAGCACAACGTGGCGCGCGAAGACACACAATTGATCGAGTTTGTCGTGCGCGAGCACCTGACGATGAGCCATGTGGCGCAAAAAACCGACCTCAGCGACCCCGATGTGATTGCGGCATTTGCCAAGCGCATGGGCAATGAACGTTACCTGACCGCCTTGTACCTGTTCACCGTGGCCGACATCCGCGGCACCAGCCCCAAGGTCTGGAACGCCTGGAAAGGCAAGCTGCTGGAAGACCTGTACCGGCTGAGCTTACGCGTGCTGGGTGGCCACGTGGTCGACCCGCATGATGAAGTCGAGGCCCGCAAACGTGAGGCTCTGATCCAGATGGCCTTGCATGCCATGCCGTTTGAGGCCCACAAACCCTTGTGGGAAACGGTGGATGTGAGCTACTTCATGCACCACGATGCCAATGACATTGCCTGGCACACACGGCAGCTTTCGCGCCATGTGAATTCAGGCAAATCGATCGTGCGGGCGCGTCTGTCACCTTTGGGCGAGGGCTTGCAGGTGCTGGTCTACACGCCCGACCAAGCAGATCTGTTTGCGCGCATTTGCGGCTATTTTGACCAGCGCAGCTTCAGTATTCTGGACGCCCGCGTGCACACGGCCTACAACTCGTATGCGCTGGACACCTTCCAGGTTGTCGCACAGGCAATGCCTGACTTTTATCAGGAACTGACCAGCATGGTGGAAACGGAATTGCTCAACGCCATTCTGCAAGTCGGCCCCCTGCCACCACCCAGCCGTGGCCGGGTATCAAGGCGCGTGAAAAGCTTTCCCATCACCCCCAGAATCAACTTGCAGCCGGACGAGAAAGGGCAACGCTGGCTGCTCAACATCTCGGCCAGCGACCGGGTGGGCTTGCTGTATTCGGTGGCCCGTGTGCTGGCCAAACACAAAGTCAACCTGCAACTGGCCAAGGTCAACACCCTGGGCGAAAGGGTGGACGACACCTTTCTGATTGACGGGCCGGAGCTGCAGCAAAACAAGGCGCAAATCGCGATTGAAACCGAGTTGCTGGACGTGCTGGCTTGATTTGGCGACCTGGCTAAATTTAAGACTTTTTGGCCTCTAGCCCTTACTTAATATAGGTAAGTAGCTATAATTTAAATAGCATCAATCGTCCTGGACATCCAAGCCAGGAAACAGCTCTGACGTGAAGCCGAATTGCGTGAAGTCGACCACACGCATGGGGTACAGCTTGCCAATCAGGTGGTCGCACTCATGCTGCACCACCCGGGCGTGAAAACCTTCTACGGTTCGGTCAATTCCATCGCCATATTGGTCAAACCCGGCATAACGGATGTGGGTAAACCGCGGCACCTTGCCACGCAGGCCGGGCACGGACAAACAACCCTCCCAATCTTCCGCTTGAGCCAAGGACACATCGTGCAGGGCGGCGTTTTCAAACGGCACCCAGTGGTACGGCGCTTGCGCACTTCGGGCCAGCGGCGTGATCACCGGGTTGATCAGCACGGTGCGGGGCACCACCGGTGCCTCAGGGTAACGCGGGTTGACACTGTCTGTGCCAAAAATCACCACCTGTAAATCGACGCCAATCTGCGGCGCTGCCAGTCCGGCACCGTCGGCGGCACGCATGGTGTCAAGCAGGTCGGTGATCAG
>JBBQZG010000131.1:0-8393 GCA_038207945.1 Burkholderiales bacterium | reverse complement strand
GAAAGTGAGCATTTTTTGCGCGCTGGCCTATGGAACCGCTGGCGCTACGACATGTTCGCTGGCGCTGAAGTGCATGGCAGCACGTTGGGTATTCTGGGCATGGGCCGCATTGGCCAGGCCATCGCCAGGCGCGGTGCGCATGGCTTTGGCATGAAAGTCATCTATCACAACCGCTCACGGCTTGATGCCGCCACCGAGTTGGCCTGTGGTGCGTCCTGGGTCAGCAAGCCTGATTTGTTGCAGCAGGCAGACCACCTGATTCTGGTGCTGCCTTATTCGCCAGAGGCGCACCACGCCATCGGCGCAGCCGAATTGGCGCAAATGAAACCTACTGCCACCTTGGTCAACATTGCGCGCGGCGGCATTGTGGATGATGCGGCCTTGGCTGCTGCCTTGAGGCAGGGTGTGATTGCCGCAGCCGGGCTGGATGTGTTTGAGGGAGAACCCGCGGTGCACCCGGATTTGTTGACCGTGCCCAACGTGGTGCTGACGCCGCACATTGCCAGCGCCACCTTGCCTACGCGGCTGGCCATGGCGCAACTTGCCGCAGAAAACCTGATTGGCTTTCTGTGGCATGGCAAAGCCGTGACACCTTTGAATTAACTATCATTTTTATAGCTTCTTACGATTATTTAATAAGGGCTAGAGGCTTATTTTTCATATAAAAGTTTAAAACAAGAGGTGCGCTGGTCCAAGGGCTTTTTGGACAACAATAGAGCCCAAGGAGACTTTTGAACGTGAACGATCTTGTGCTTTGGTTGGTGGTGGGTTTGGGGTGTTTGAACGCGTTGCTGCTGTCCATGTTGTGGTGGCGCAGCAGTCAAAAAAAGGCTTCCGAGGCAGACCAACTGGTGCAACAAGTCCTGCTGTTCGACCAGATGCAGGATCAGTTGCAAGCCACAGCGCAGGCCCGCCAACAAGAACTCAGGCAGTTGATCAATACCAGTTCCGAACGCCTGGAGCGCGAACTGCGTCGTGACATTCTGGACACTTCGCGCGACAGCCGCCAGGAACTTGCCCTTAACCTGTCCACTTTCCAGCAAAATTTGGTTCAGCAGGGTGCCGAGGCGACCCGCACGCAAAACACACAAATCGACGCTTTTGGTCAGCAACTGGCCTTGCTGCAAAAAACCTTGCACGACACGCTGACCAACCAGCTCTCAGGCTTGAGTGAGTCCAACGCCCGGCGCATGAACGAGATCCGTGAAACGCTTGAAAAACAGTTGGCGCAACTGCAAACCAGCAACGCCACCAAACTCGACGAAATGCGCGCCACAGTAGATGAAAAGCTGCAAAGCACCTTGCAGGCGCGTCTGGGTGAGAGCTTTAAGCAGGTGGCTGACCGGCTGGAGCAAGTGCACAAAGGTCTGGGCGAAATGCAGACGCTAGCGCAAGGCGTGGGCGACCTCAAGCACTTGCTCACCAATGTCAAAACGCGCGGTATTTTCGGCGAGGCGCAATTGGCATCGCTTTTGGAGCAAGTCTTTGTGCCTGACCAATACGCGGCGCAAATCGCCACCCGGCCGGGCAGTAAAAACGTGGTGGACTTTGCCATCAAACTGCCGGGCCGATCGGATTCAGGCACGCCACTGTGGCTGCCGATTGATGCCAAATTTCCCAACGAAGATTACGAGCGTCTGCTCGATGCCCAGGGACGCGCCGATGCGCTGGGCGCAGAAGTGGCCGGGCGTGGGCTGGAGCAGCGCATTCGCCTGGAGGCCAAATCCATTGCTGAAAAATATGTGGAGCCGCCGTACACCACCGACTTTGCCATTCTGTTTTTGCCTACGGAAGGCCTGTACGCCGAAGTATTGCGCCGCCCGGGCCTGATGGAAGCCTTGCAGCGCGACTGCCGGGTGACGCTGGCCGGACCCACCACCTTGTTGGCCATGCTGAGTTCGCTGCAAATGGGTTTCAGAACGCTGGCGCTTGAAAAGCGCTCTAGCGAGGTGTGGCAAGTGCTGGGCGCGGTCAAGACTGAGTTTGGCAAGTTTGGCGACGTCTTGGCCCGGGTCAAGTCACAAACCGAAACGGTGCTGAAAACCATTGATGGCGCGCAAACCCGCAGCCGTGCCATGGGGCGTGCGCTTAAAAATGTAGAGGCCTTGTCTGAAACGCAAAGCGCTGCGTTGATCGTGTACGACATTGACTTCGACAGCACAGAAGGGCCTGCGACGCCGTGACAGGCGCTGTTGCACCGCTGGGCTCGGTGGCGCTGGCCCGCCTGATTGCCGGGCACATCAGCCTGCATGCCTGCATGGCAGGTATGCGCATGGCGGCGCCGTTGATGGCGTTGCGTGAGGGGTACAGCCCATTGGCGGTGGGCATGCTGCTTTCCTTGTTCGCCCTGACCCAGGTGTTTCTGGCCTTGCCTGCAGGCCGTTATGCTGACCGCAACGGGCTCAAGCGACCGTTAGGGTTTGGCGTGCTGGCTGCCAGTGCTGGTGCGGGTCTGGCGGTGGCTTTTCCGATTTTTCCGGTGTTGTGCCTGAGTGCCTTGATGACGGGTGGTGCGACGGGCGTGGCCTCCATCAGCCTGCAGCGCCATGTGGGGCGCTCGGCACAGAACAACAGTGAACGCAAGCGCATGTTCAGCTGGCTATCGATTGGGCCTGCGCTGTCCAACTTTATTGGGCCGCTGTCGGCCGGCTTGCTGATTGACCTGGGCGGGTTTCGATTGGCGTTTTTTGCCCTGGCATGTCTGCCTTTGATGACCTGGCTTTGGGTGCGCCACACCGTGGAGTTACCTCCCGTGCTGGTCAAACCCGGTGCAGCCAAGGGGCGCGCCTGGGATTTGTTGCGCGAACCCATGATGCGCCGGCTGATGCTGGTGAACTGGTTGCTCTCGTCCTGCTGGGACGTGCACACCTTTGTGGTGCCCGTGCTGGGGCATGAGCGAGGCTTGAGTGCGTCGGCTATTGGCGCTATTTTGGGTGGATTTGCCTTGGCAGCCACTGGCGTCAGGATGGCAATGCCGCTGCTGGCGGCCCATTTGCATGAATGGGTGGTGGTCATCATGGCCATGTTGGCCACAGCCCTGTTATTTGCAGTTTATCCCTTCATGCCGTCGGCATTGACGATGGGCATTTGCTCGGCCTTGCTGGGCGTGTCACTGGGCTCGGTGCAGCCGATGATCATGAGCACATTGCACCAGATCACGCCCGAGGCGCGTCATGGCGAGGCGCTTGGCTTTCGATTGATGGCCATCAACGGGTCAAGCGTGTTGATGCCCATGCTGTTTGGCACGGCTGGTGCCGTGATGGGCGTGTCGTTGGTGTTTTGGACGGTGGGTGCTGGCGTGGCTATGGGTGCGCGCTCGGCTTGGCGCCTGCGCCCACCGACTCACAAGCCGTAAAACTTCTGAATCACAGCCCAGGCGGCTTCGGGCGTATCTACGTATTGAAAAAGCTTGAGGTCTTCAGCGGCGATCACGCCTTCTTCGATCATCGCGTCGATGTTGATCAAGCGTTTCCAGTAATCCGTACCAAACAGCACGATGGGCACGGGCTTTGATTTGCGGGTCTGTACCAGCGTGATGACTTCAAACAGCTCGTCCAGCGTGCCAAAGCCGCCAGGAAAAGCCACCAGCGCTTTGGCCCGCATCATGAAGTGCATCTTGCGCAGCGCAAAGTAGTGAAACTTGAAATTCAGCAGGGGCGTGACATAGGGATTGGCGCTTTGCTCGTGGGGAAGCGCGATGTTCAGGCCGATGCTCAGGGCACCCACTTCATGCGCTCCGCGGTTGGCGGCTTCCATGATGCCGGGGCCGCCACCAGTGGCGATGAACAGGCGCTCCTCGGGCCGGCGGTGCATGCTGTCGACAGCCACCAGCCGGGCAAACAGGCGCGCCTGGTCGTAATAGTGGGCGTTGCGAACTTGCCGCTGCGCCAGTGCCAGCGTATTTGCATCGCCACTGAGTTGCGCCAGGCGCAGGTTTTCCTGTGCGTCGTCTGGCGCAGGAAAACGAGCACTGCCAAACACCACAACCGTGCTCTCAATGCCCTGCTCAGCCTGGTCCAGGTCGGGCTTGAGCATTTCGAGCTGGAAGCGGATGCCACGGGTTTCACGCCGCAGCAGAAACTCGGGATCGGCAAAAGCCAGGCGGTAGGCATCTGCCTTCAATGCGCTCCCTTCCCGGGAGTGGTTTTGCAGCTCAGCCCAAGCGTCTGCCAGGCGGCTTTCGGTCAGGAGCGGGGCACGTTTGTCAATGTTGTTCATGATGGGCATTGTGTGGGGAAACAGGGCGAGAGGGCGGCACCTGCAATGATTTTTCGCAACGCGGATGGTACCGGGCCAGCTTAGGCTGCGCGGGATATCGTGCACCCGGGTAGCAGTGTCACGTCATGCCGGGGTCGTATGGCGTTGGGTCAGCACCTCAGCGATGGCGCCGGCCATGCTAACGACATTGCTGGGGTGAGCAATGCAGTCGGTGCTCCACACCTTGCCGACACCGGCGTCTTGCATGACCTGCAGCGCATCACCGGCAAACAGGGCGTGCGTCACGGCGACATCGACTGACGCAGCGCCTGCGCCAAGCAGCAGTTGGGCCGCGCGTGCGACGGTGTGGCCGGTGCTTGCCACATCGTCCAGCAGAACAACTTGACGGCCCACCACTGCTACATCGGGCAGCGCAACCTCTACAGCCCGGTCACCATGACGAAGCTTGTGGCATACCGCGTGATCGAACCCGTGGCGCTCAGCGGCCAAGGCAATCCATTGCGCCGACTCGTCATCAGGCCCGATGAGAAAAGGATGCTGCCGGTGCGTGGCAATCCAGTCCGACAACAAGGGTGCGCCACTGAGCACCCGCGCGTAAGGCACGGGCACGGCTTCCTGCAGAGTAGCCACCCGGTGCAGATGCGGGTCGACGGTGATCACGGCATCAAACAAGTTCGCCAGAAATTGGCCAATGATTCGCTGGCTGATGGCCTCGCCTGGGCAAAAGGCGATGTCCTGGCGCATGTAGGCCAGATATGGCGCCACCAGTGTCAGGTGGGTGGCACCCAGTGTGCGGGCGGTCTGCGCCAGCAGTAGCAGTTCAATCAGCTTTTCATTCGGATCGTTCAGTGAGCGAAGAATAACCACAAATGCAGGCAACGTGCCGGGCAGGCGCAGCTTGATTTCGCCGTCGGGAAATCGGTGGCGCGCAATCGGGACAAGTGCCAGATTGGCAGCCTGCGCAATTCGCAATGCACTGTCTTGCTCGTCTTCAAAGCACAGCAGCACGGGCGTGGTCCTTGAGCTCATCAAAACTCCACAAAAACATGGGGTACGGCGTTGGTTTCCCCAACGGTGAAGCCGGTTGATTTTGCGCATGCCTGGCGCGCGAACCCCAGGTCGCTTTGAAAACTGGCATGCACCCGGTATAAAACGTCGCCTGTTGCTACGGCTTCCCCCAATTTGCGAAACAGGTCAACGCCGGCACCCGCCACCTTCGGCGCGCCGGCCAGACGCGCGATGCGCGCAACCTGCAAATTGTCAATGCCAATCACTACGCCAGCCTCTGTGGCGCAGACCTCAAATGTCAAAAGGCCCAGGGGCGGGTTGTGGTAATCAAATGCCTTGGCGCCTTGAGCTGCAATGATGGCGTTCATTTTGGCAAGCGCGCGCCCTGAATCCAGAATATCCCGTGCGATCGCGAAGCCGTCGCCACCTCTAACATCGGGGTGGCATTCAATCAGTCGGCCCGCCAGGCGCAAGGCTTTTTGTCGCAAGTCGTTCGGGGCTTCAGGATCGTTTTCCAGCACCCGCATCACGTCGCGGGCCTCCAGCATCGGGCCAATTCCACGGCCGATGGGTTGACGCCCGTCGGTGATCACCACATCCAGCGACAGGTGGATACGGCTGGCCACATATTCAAAAAGCCTTCGCAACCGCTGAGCCTCGGGCATGGAGCGCACTTTTGCGGTGGGGCCAATCGGGATGTCGAGCACCAGATGGGTCGAGCCCGCGGCGATCTTCTTGGACAAAATCGAGGCCACCATTTGCCCTGGCGAGTCGATGGCGAGCGGACGCTCCACCGAAATCAGGATGTCGTCGGCGGGTGACAAATTGGCGGTGCCGCCCCAGGCCAGACAGGCGCGGTGGTCGCGCACGATTTCTTCCAGTTGCTCAAACGGCAATTCCACATTGGCCAGCACTTCCATGGTATCTGCGGTACCTGCGGGCGAGGTGATGGCGCGGGAGGAGGTTTTTGGGCAGAGCAGGCCGTGCGCGGCCACGATCGGCACCACCAGCATCGACGTGCGGTTGCCTGGAATCCCACCAATGCAGTGTTTGTCAACCACCAGGGGCTCGTGCCAGTCGAGCTTTCTGCCGCTGGCGACCATCGCCTCGGTTAAAAAATACACTTCCTCACGGTCCAGTTCGTCCCGGTTGGTGGCCACAACAAAGGCCGTCAACTCGATTTTTGAGTAGTGAAGTTCCGCAATGTCGCGCACGATGTCCAGAAAGTCTTTTCGGCCCAGGCGTTCACCGGCAATTTTGCGGTAGAGCGCACCTATGGAGGCAGGCGGTTCGGCTTGGGACACTGACACCACATGCCCGTCATCGACGGCAAGTTGCAAAAATGCATCTTCAGACAAGCCCAACTCATTGCAGCCGACGATGGCAGGGTCATCAACCACGTTGAGTGTCGCCAGAATGTGTTGCCCATTGGCACGCACCTCGACCTTGGACAGGGCCTGAAAGCCTTCGGCCCGGTAGATCGCGCAGTCGCGGTGCAGGTAGGCCACATTTTCACGGTAGGTGTCTATGGCCACCCGGCGCAGCACCAGTTTGGATGTGATCTGGTTTTGGGCTTTTAGGGCATCCGGTGCCGATTGAGTGTTGAGGACGGGCTTCATGACCGTAGCCTACAACGATTTTGGACTTGAGGCCTTTGCTGAAAACGTGGTCAGTGGGGTAAAAACCAATAAAAAAGGCTTCAGAAGAAGCCTTTGTCTGGTGAAAACCCCAGCAAGGGTCATAGGTTTACACGCGTTTGCGGTATTCGCCAGTGCGGGTATCGATTTCGACCTTGTCGCCTTGTGCGACAAAAATTGGCACGCCGATCTCGAAGCCGGTGGCCAGCTTGGCGGGCTTGAGCACTTTGCCTGAGGTGTCGCCCTTGACAGCTGGCTCAGTCCAGGTGATTTCACGCACCACGCTGGTGGGCAGCTCGACCGAAATCGCCTTGCCGTCGTAGAACACCACTTCAAGCGGCATGCCGTCTTCGAGGTAGCTGAGCGAGTCGCCCATGTTTTCGGCTTCTACTTCGTACTGGTTGAATTCCTCGTCCATGCAGATGTACATGGGGTCGGCAAAGTAGGAGTAGGTGCAATCTTTCTTGTCGAGGATCACGTTGTCGATTTTGTCGTCGGCCCGCAGCACAACTTCGGTACCGAAATTGGCGATCAGGCTTTTGAGCTTCATGCGGACGGTGGCAGCGCCGCGGCCACCACGGGCGTATTCGGTCTTCAGGACGACCATTGGGTCTTTGCCATGCATGATGACGTTGCCGGCGCGGATTTCTTGAGCGATTTTCATAGTCAGAGAGTGAAAGTAGGCCGCGCATCTGGCGGCGAGGGCGACGTGAGCCTTGAAGAAAATCAACGCTGTGCCGCAAAGCCCGCTATTTTAGTGGGTTTTCGAGGCGAAATCGAGCAGGGTGTGTGCCAGATCATCTTGCGCCAGCAGGGTATTGCGGGCCAGGGCAACGTTAGCTTGCCACTCGGCCAGCGCCTGACTCGTCAGCCAGGGCTGCTGTGGCTCTGCTGCGGCGCCCGCATTCAGTCCGTTCCACATGTCGTGGGCCCGGCGCAATGAGGGCGGGGCTTGCAACCAAGTCAGGAAGGCATCCAGTTTGGGGCCATGGGCGCCATCGTCTTGCGGGTAAATCTGCCAAACCAAGGGCTTGCCAGCCCACAGCGCCCGCACCAAAGAGTCTTCCCCCCGAACAAAATTCAGGTCGCAGGCCCACACGAGGTGATCAAAGTCAGTTTGTGTGAGTTGTGGGAGATAAATAATTGATAGCTGCTCACGTTTATTCCATAAGGGCTTGAGGCTATTTTTGCTTAAAATGTCTGCACGAACCGCAACACTGGCCCGACCAAAGGTAACCAGCAGGCGGGTGGGTTGTGTGTCATTGGCCAAGGTGGTCAGCAAGTCATCCAAACCGGCTGGCTCATAACAAAAGAGGGACACCAAGCGCTCGCCGCGCCAATTGATGCCCAGGCCAGCCAGCCAGGTTTTTCGATCAAATTGTGCCTGGTGTTCAAGCAGATCCGGTTCGCGTAAAAGCCCCCCCGTGCCTTGGATGAAGCCTGGGTAGAAAAAATGCTTGCTCAAGCCCGCGCCCGGACCATACATGACCGGTGAGGGCAAGCCGTGGCAACGGGCAGAAAAGTCTTCAG
>JBBQZG010000130.1:0-8543 GCA_038207945.1 Burkholderiales bacterium | reverse complement strand
TATTCATGTGTGTTTCCTCTTGAAGTGGTTTGGATCAAAGCCAGCCCGCCAGCACCAGGCTCTTGGTGGTCAGTTGGGCCAGTAGCTTGTAGCCGTAAGGGGTAGGGTGGACGGTGTCGGCAAACAGGTACGCACTGGTGTCAATGCCCGTCAGGGAACTGGCAGAGGTGCAGGTAATCGAACTGCCTTGGAGTGGGTTCGCTGCTGATGCAGGGTCGCATGCTGAATTGGTCACATTGCTCAGGGCGTAGCTGGCAGGGTTGACCGATTGGTTGTGACTGTCACTGAACGCATCGACGATGATGACACCGGGCGTTCCGTTCAGTGAGGTTGCCAAAGTTGAGTTGAACATGGTCACCATGGCAGTGATCAACGTCTTGGTGCCCGGTGCCGCCGCTTCGGCGCCAAGTCCGAAGGGGGTGATGCTGATGTCAGGGATATTGATCACCACAACGTGTTTGGCTCCTTTTGTTATTTGTGCTTTGACTGCGTTCGCGAGCTCGGTCGCTGTTGCAGCCATGCCTTGCACGGCTGCACCCTGCGCAGCTACAACCGCAGGTGCACCGCCAACAAACAAAGTCACCTGCAGCGTGGCCCAATCTGCACGGGTATCCCAGCCAGCAATGACGGCTGCGACCACCGCGCTTCCCCCACCTGCGGCTGCGCTGGAAACGGCATTGAGGTGCATGAACACGTCATTTGCACCGGCCATGACGGTAACCAACTCGCTGCCGCTGTAGTTGGCCACTTTTGCCATCTGGTTCCCGATAGGCAGTGCCATGTATCGCTGTGGTGCCGTTGCATTTGCAGCATCGGTTGCTGCAGCAACAATCGCGGGGATGTTTACCGCTTGGGCCAAGGTCAGATTGTTCTGAGTCGCGGCCCCTTGTAACGTCGCTCCAAAGACCGTTTGCCAAACAGCTTCACTGTAGGGTCCTGCAGGACTGGTGACACGCGAACTGCCTTGTGCGTGGTTCAGGCAGGTAGCGTTGTCCTGAATAACGACGCCTGGGGTGTAAAGAACAGAGCCTACAGGTAAACCGGTCTGGGCAGCGCAGGGCGCTGGCAACCCATACTGTGCGGCAAGCAATTCAGTCCAGTTCTTTGCGGTGGGTGAGTTGACTGTCCATTTGCCACCACCCAACTGCTGCACAACGCCAACGTTGTAAGTCCCCACATCACTCAAACTGTCGCCAAACGACACCATGGAGGTGAATTTGATTGCCGGCGTCTGATCGCCATCACCCCCACCGCCGCCGCAAGCTGCCACCACCAGTGCCGCAGCCATGGCCACACCGAGAATTTTGAATTGCCGCATCAACTGTCTCCAAAAGATTAAAAAGAACGACCGTACTATTAAGCCGGCAGATCGTACCCTTTTGTAGGGAGATGACGACTCGGGTAAACCCGTGCGTGTGACGAATTTGCCTCAGCGGTAGCGCAGCTTCATCACCAAAATCGCGCTCGCCAGCGCCAGCGTGACGCAGTTGGCAATCACCACCGGCCAGGCGCCCAGCAGCAGGCCGTACACCAGCCACAGGGCCACGCCCAACGTGAACGCGCTGTACATGCCGAGCGAAATGCCACGGACATCCTTGGTGCGAAAAGTGTGCAGTGCCTGGGGCAAAAAGCTGATGGTGGTCAGCACGGCGGCAAGGGTGCCGACAAGGTCAGTCAGGGTCATGGTGTGTATGCGATGGGGTCAGAGGCGCAGCCGGAATCACTGCCCCTGATTGTCCATCACCGCCCAGTCAATCAGCGCGTCCATGGCCGGACGAGCCGCGCCTGCGTTGGAGTGATTGACGATGGCTACCAGTACATAGCGTTTGCCGCTGGCGGCGTGCACGTAGCCTGCCAGTGCCGTCACTTCACGCAGGCTGCCAGTTTTCAGGTGGGCGCTGGCGCTGCCGGCCCGGCTGCGTTTGAGGGTGCCGTCCACGCCGACAAGCGGCAGGGATGACATCAGCTCCGGCATGTGGGGTGAGGCATACGCCACCCGTAGCAATTGCCCGAGTTGCTGTGCGCTGATGCGGCTCTGGCGCGATAGGCCCGAGCCGTTGTCGATGTTGGGTGCATCGCGGGGGCTGATGCGCTGCTGCCACCATTGGCGTAGCGCATCACGTGCCGATTCTGGTGTGGCCACACGTGCACTGCCGGGACCGGATGAAACGCGGCCACCGTTGCCACCGTTGCCATTGTTTGCAACCGTGGCAGGCAGCCCGAGCGTTAAAAAAAGTTGCTGCGCCATCACGTTGTTGCTGAATTTGTTGATGTCGCGAATCACCTCGGCAAGCGCTGGCGAGGTTAAATCAAAAGTGGGTGGCGCCGCCGGTGCCACGCCTTCAACGACATCACCATCGAGCCGCCCGCCCATGTTGCGCCACAAGCCTTCCAGGGCGCGGGCGTTGAAGCTGGCGGGGTCTGCGTAGGCCACCGGCCAGACTTTTTCGCCACAGGCAAAGGGGTAGCTGCCGGCAAATTTGATGCGTTTGGGTTCTGAAAAATCAGCTTTCAAGGCAGCGCGGTAGTCGTTGCACATGCCGCTTTTGGACAGGGGCACCTGGGTTGGCAACTGCACCCCGGCCAACGGCGGGTCAATTTGCACGCGGGCCGTTGATCCGTCGGCGTCAGGCGTGAAGGTCATCACGAGGGATTTGAAATTGAGCAGCAGCGCATCGGGCGCGGCGTTGTAGGGGCGCAGCGGCTCGCCATCAAAGTCGCCGGGGTTGGCCGGGGGGACCGCAAAGGCACCGCGGTCCAGCACGATGTTGCCGGCAATGCGCTGCACGCCCAGGCCCTGCACCCGGCGCAGCAGCAGCCACAGGCGCTCCAGCACCAGCTTGGGGTCACCCTGGCCTTGAATCACCAGGTTGCCCTTGAGGGTGCCTGCCAACACCGGGCCGTCCAGCCAGACCGGTGTGCGCCAGACAAACGCGGGCCCAAGCAGGTCCAGCGCGGCGTAAGTGGTCACCAACTTCATGACGGAGGCCGGGTTCATGGGCACCTCTGCGCGGTGGCTCAGGCGCGGCGCATTTTTTCCGTCCGCATCCACAATCAAAACTGACACGGCGTCAAAGGGCACGCGGGCCTGGGTCAAGGCCGCTTGCACCTCTGGCGGCAGCGGTTGCGCTGTGGTTTGAGTGGCTGCGCAGGCCCACATAACGGCGCACAACAGCAGCGTTCTGGCGGGCCAAGGCTTAAAAGTGATCGTCATGCTTGAATTATGGGGGTGTCTCGTGGGCCAACCCCTTGACCTGATCTGCCACGGATAATCACCTGATGCCTACATCGTCCCCTTTTGTCAACCGTTTCTCGCCGCGCACTGTGGGTTTGGTGTCCGCACTGGTCACGGTGCTGATCTGGACGTCCTTCATTCTGATTGCCCGCGCCTCGGCGGACCCGGCGCGCGGCGGCGTTCTTACCCCGTTTGACATTGCGTTTTGCCGCATTGTGGGGGCGGCTGTGATTTTGTTGCCGTGGGGCGCGTATCTGGTGCGTCAAGATCGGGCGCGAGGTGTGCACCATGCATCCTGGTTGGGGTTGTCGCCTTTGCCTGCGCGCATCACGGTCAGCGTCGGTTTTTTTGGTGGGCTGCTTTACGCGCTGCTGGCCTATAGCGGCTTTGCCTATGCGCCTGCATTGCATGCCTCTGTCCTGATGCCGGGCAGCTTGCCGCTGTGGACGGCACTGCTGGCCTGGTGGCTGCTGGGTGACCGCATCACGCCTCTGCGTGCCTTGGGGCTGGGTTTGATTGTGTTGGGAGATGTGTTGGTGGGTGGCCAGAGCCTGCTGCACGCCTTTGACGGCGGGCAGGTCTGGCAGGGCGACGTGCTGTTCATGGTGGCGGCCATGTGCTGGGCCACGTACAGCGTGCTGGCGCGGCACCATGGGCTGGATGCGGTGCGTGCCACCATTGCCATCACCACGTTTGCCTTCGTGACCTATGTGCCCACCTACAGCGCATTGGTGTGGAGTGGTGCGGTGTCGGGCCAGGTGTTCACTGCGCCTTGGCGTGACGTGCTGTTTCAGGCCATGTTTCAAGGTTGGGGCTCGGTGGTGATCTCGGGCATCACCTTCACACAGATGATTCGCCACTACGGTCCGGTACGCTCGACCATGATCACCGCGCTGGTGCCAGGTTTGTCGGCTTTAGGTGCCGTGTGGCTGCTGGGTGAGCCACTGCGCTGGAATTTGGGGCTAGGGCTGGCGCTGGTCACCGCAGGCATTTTGTTCGGTGTGCGGGCCAGCTTGCCAGTTGCTATTAAAACTAAAGCTGTTCACGCAAGATAGATAAGGGCTAGAGGCTGATTTGATGCATATATTTTGTGATGAACTTGGTGCGCTGCCAGGCGCCATACGATGAATTTACTGGCCTTTGACACCAGCACCGAGCGCATGTCGATCGCACTGCAGCGCGGCTCGGGCGACGCCGCCACGCTGTGGCAACACACGGCGGCGGGTGGCGCGCTGACTTCAACCCATCTGATTCCTGAAATCCAGCGGCTGATGGCGCAGGCTCAGCTGGGTTTTGACGCACTCGACGCCATCGTGTTTGGCGCCGGGCCGGGTTCGTTCACGGGTTTACGTACATCGTGCTCGGTGGCGCAGGGGCTGGCGTTTGGTGCCGGCATTCCCGTGCTGCCGGTGGATACCCTGCTGGCCGTTGCTGAGGACGCGCGGTGGCAACTGGGTTCACCCAGCCACTTGCATGTCACCGCCCTGCTGGATGCCCGCATGGCTGAAATGTACGCTGCCAGCTATTATTTTGAGAGCGATGTCTGGTCAATCACCAAGGCATACAGCCTAATTTCCCCTGACAGGCTGGTGTGGAACGGCATCGACGTGCTGGCCGGCAATGTGTTTGCCGTCTATGGCGAGCGCCTCCAGGCTGCCGGTGCGCAGCAGTTGTGCGCCTTGCCCACCGCCACCGCCATGTTGCGACTGGCACCCGGCTTGCTGGCGGCAGGAGCCGCCGTGCCGGCCGATCAGGCCTTGCCCACTTACATCCGCGACAAAGTGGCGCAAACCACTGTGGAGCGGGCCGCTGCCAAATTGGCGCTGGCGACAGGCTTGCCTGTGGGGCCAGGCTGATGCGTTGGACGCATCGACCCGCAGGGTTTGCCCGATGAGTGCCGTGCTCAAACCCGTCGAGGTCCACTTTGAGCCGATGACCGAGGCGCAGCTTGAGGCGGTGCTGGCGCTGGAGCAACGCACGTATGCGCACCCCTGGCAGCGCAAGCATTTCACCGATTGCCTGGCCAGCGGCTACCAGGCCCAGATGCTGCTGGCAGATGGCCAGTTGCTGGGCTACTTTGTGGCCATGAAGGGGTTTGAAGAAGTGCATTTGCTCAACATCACGGTGGCGCCCGATCGCCAGCGCCAGGGCTGGGCCCAGGTGATGCTGGACGCACTGGCGCTGTGGGCGCGCGGGCAGGGCTCGCAGTGGCTGTGGCTGGAAGCCCGCTCTGGCAACACCCGCGCCATTCATGTGTACAAGGCGCACGGCTTTCGCACGGTGGGCACGCGCCGCCAGTATTACCCTGCGGCAGACGGCCAGCGCGAAGACGCTATGGTGATGAGCCTGAAGCTCGTCGATACGGTTTAAAGAGAAAATCACCCGATGAGCCTTGACCTTGATACCCGCCAACGCGCCATGCTGCGCGAGATGGGTGTGCACGTCTGGCAGCCCGCCATGCCACAGCCTGTGCCTGAAGACGACAGCCAGGCATCTTCAGAAGCTATTAAAAATATAGCTTTTAGTGCAATGGATGAAAGGGCTAGGGGCTTAAATGATGTAAAAAATCTGGATGCTACCCAGGTGACCGCACTGCCACAGATTTCACCTGAGCCCACCGTGCCCGCAGTCACTGCGCCGCCAGCCGCTGTCACCCTTGCACCCCTGCCCCGCAAAAAGCCTGTGGCCCTGGCTTCCCCCACTGCCATCATCGCCCTGCCCGAGGGCATTGCGTCTCTGGCGTGGCCGCAACTGCAAGACGCCGTGGCGCATTGCCAGGCCTGCGCCATGTGTTTTGGCCGGCGCGCACCAGTGCTGGCGGCGCCTGATGCGCTCACCCTATGCGACTGGCTGGTGGTGGGTGATCCGCCTGACGAGGCCCAGGAGCGCTTGGGCTTGCCGTTTGTGGAAGACGCGGGGGCGCTGCTGGACAACATGCTGCGTGCGGTGGGGGTGACGCGTTTCATGCCAGATGTTGCAGCCGACGGCGCGCCCGCCACACGCGCCTACCTGACCCATGTACTCAAATGCCGTCCGGCACTGATGCGCGCTCCGGACGCCGCAGAATTGGCCACATGTGCCAACTACCTGCGTCGGGAAATTGCGCTCACGCAACCCAAAGTCATTCTGGCCATGGGCCGCTTTGCCATGCAGCTATTGCTGAGTGACACCCCGCCCGAGAGCGCCAAATTACCGCTGGGCAAGCTGCGCGGCCAAGTGTGGCGGTTTGCCGGCGTGCCGCTGGTGGTGACTTATCCGCCGTCTTATTTGCTGCGTTCAGGCCAAGACAAAGGCAAGGCCTGGGCTGATCTGTGCTTGGCGCTGGATGTGGCACAGGGCAAGCTGCCCGGTTGAATACGCCAGGTGAAAGCCACGGGGGCAATCCATGGCGTCCGGGCTGCATCGATCACTACGGCCTACGGCCTCGCAATGGCGGGATTCGGTTCAAGGGCCACGTGGTCCAGGTCAGGGCGCTTGTAGGGGTCGACGTGCGTCATCATGTTCAGCACCCGGTGCCGCTGCATGACGCGGGCGCGGGCCACCACGGCAATGTCGTGGCCTTGTTCCACGCTCAGGGTGGCGTCAACTTCCAGGTGCGCATCCACCACAATCATGTCGCCCATCTTGCGCGTGCGCACATCGTGCACGTTGCTGATGCCGGGCGTGTCCATCAGGGTCTGACGAATGGCTTGCACCTCGGCCTCGTCCACGGCGCGGTCCATCAGGTCGTGCAGGGCGTCCCAGCCAAAGCTCCAGCCCATCCGGGTCACCATGAAGCCCACCAGGGCGGCGGCGATCGGGTCAAGAATCGGGTAACCCATCAGGTTGCCGATGATGCCCACACCCACCACCAAAGATGAGGCGGCGTCCGAGCGGGCGTGCCAGGCATTGGCCACCAGCATGCTGCTTTTGACCCGTTTGGCCACCGAAAGCATGTAGCGAAACAGCAGCTCTTTGGCCACCAGCGCAGCGCCGGCCACCCACAGGGCGGTGATGTGCACCGTGGCAATGGATTCGGGGTTTTGCAGCTTGGCTGCTGCTGACCACAACATGCCCAGGCCCACCGCCAGCAGCAGCAAGCCCAGCACCAGAGAGGCTGCCGTCTCAAACCGCTGGTGGCCGTAAGGGTGGTCAACGTCGGCGTCTTTCTGGCTGTGGTGGTTGGCAAACAGCACCACAAAGTCGGCGACCAGGTCAGACAAGGTGTGAATGCCGTCGGCGATCAGCCCCTGCGATTTGGACCACACCCCCACCACGATTTGGGCCACACTCAGCACCAGGTTCACGGCCACGCTGACCCAGGTGGAGCGTGAGGCAGCGGCAGAGCGCTCAGCCGGGGTAAATTGGCTGTCTTCGTCGTCGTCAGGAAATTCGGTGGAGCGCATGTGTTGGTAGATCTAAGGGGAAACCCGGAGTTTAGGACAGGTTGGCTTACACCTGTGGCTCGGCCACCTTGACCAGCGCCGGGCCTGGTTCTGCGACCCGTTCATCGCCGGGGTGTCCGCCCAGGCTGTAGGGAATGACCAGGAAAGCAAAGAAGCTCACCATCAGAAGAATGCCAACGACCAAGGTTAGGTAGTGTTTGATGAAGCGCAAAAGGTAGGAGTTCATGGAGAACCTTTCAAGTGATGTGTTGATGGGTTGAATCATCGCGCCCAAGCCTTAAGGCCACCTTATTCGGTTGCCGAAGCATCCATATCGTGCTTGATTTCCCTTGTCGTGCGGCAGCACTGCCTGCTGTGTGCGCTACACCGGTCATACGATTTCTTGACATTGATTTTTGCTTTGGAAAGTTGGCAGATTCGCAGCGTCAGATTGAGCCTTTTCAGCGGGCCGTGTGCATGTTCAACATACGACCGTTTGTTGAACGTCGGTGGTTGTCAACTACTGGCAGGAACCGGTCCATGACCTGGAGAGGACCCGTGCACGCGGAATGAACTGAAGCAGTCGGTGGCCGACTCACAAAGCTGCCGTCTAGGACCGCATGCCACAGGGTTGAATGTTGACCTCATTCTTGGTCAGAATTGAATCAGTTGGTCACTGCGGCGGATGTGAAGACCACTGCATTCAGGGCGAGTGAAGCACTTTGTTCGTCCTCGACAGAGGAATATGCGGTCAGCGCAGGCGGTGCAGTGGCTAAAATACGTCGGTCCGTACAGGACGTTTAGGTCTAAATGTTTCCTTAACCTAAAGGGACAAAAGCTATGACTTGGATTACATGGTCAGCGATGGGTGTTGGCGGGCTACTTGTCGCATTCGTTGCACTGGTCTTGATTGGTGACGCTCGCTGGGTGAATGCAACACAGGA
>JBBQZG010000129.1:0-8756 GCA_038207945.1 Burkholderiales bacterium | reverse complement strand
GATGCCGGCGCTTTTTTTGGCCGGCACCTTGTTTTTGAGCGCGTGCGGCAACAGCGGGCGCACCAGTTTGCCCATCGCCATGGCCGGGCCAAAAAGCGGCGAGGGCAGGCCTTCTTTCAGCGCCCAGCGCAGCGCGCGCTCGCCTGCGGGTCGGGGCACTTGCGCGTCCACCAGCTTGCGGCCAATGTCTAGCAGGTGGCCGTATTGGACTCCGCTGGGGCAGGTGGTTTCGCAGTTGCGGCAGGTCAGGCAGCGGTCCAGATGCAACTGTGTCTTGCGTGTGGGGGTGGCGCCCTCAAGCACCTGTTTCATCAGGTAGATGCGGCCACGCGGGCCATCCAGCTCGTCGCCCAGCAACTGGTAGGTGGGACAGGTGGCGGTGCAAAAACCGCAGTGCACGCATTTGCGCAAAATGGCTTCAGCGGCCAGGCCGTCTGGCGTGCCCTGGTATTGGGGTGCGAGTTGGGTTTGCATGGCTTTTTTGCTTTAAAACTCGGGGTACATCCGCCCGGGGTTGAAGATGCCAACCGGGTCAAACTCGTTCTTGAGTCGTTGATGGATTTGCGCGATGGCAGGTTTTAAAGGACTAAATATGCCTTTAGCCCTTTCTTTGATTGCGTGAGCAGCTATAAAAATAGTTGCAGAGCCACCTGCGCTGGCCGCTTCCTGGCGCAGTTGCTGCATGGCTGACTCAGGGGCCCAGAGCCAGCGCTGGCCACCGTGCCACTCTACAAGTTGCGCCCAGGGCAGGTTGAGCACCGGTGCAATTTGCGGCACGCTCAAACGCCACAGGGCCAATGGCTCTGCCGCATCGGTCGGGGCCGTAAAGAAAGCCAGCTTCAGATCGCGGCAAGCGGCCCAGTCGCCGATGGCTTGTGCATTGTCCATGCGCTGGCCGGGCACATCCGCCAGCATTTTTGTGCAGGCCGACTCAACGGCCGCCACAGCGCCGCGTAAGCGCACAAACAGCAGTTCGGGTGCGTTGGGCGCGGTGTGATCACGCACCCAGCAGCTTGCATTGAGCGGCAGTGGCTGCGCGCCCCAGTGGTGCAACTGGGTCAGGGCACGGGCTTGGTCTATCTCAAACACCAGCGTGGCCTCGGCGGGCGCCACCGGCAACACTTTCAGGGAGATCTCTGTCAGCAGGCCAAGCGAGCCCATGGCGCCGACCATCAGGCGCGACACGTCATAACCCGCCACGTTCTTCATCACCTGACCCCCAAAGGTGAGGTGCTCGGCGCGGCCGTTGATCAGCTTCACGCCCAGCACGTAGTCGCGAATGCTGCCTACGCTGGCGCGTGCTGGGCCGCTCAAGCCTGCGGCCACCATACCGCCACAGGTGCCGCCGCCGTCCAGACCTTGTGGCGACGCAAATCGTGGCGGCTCAAACGCCAGGCACTGGCCTCTTCCAGCCAGCGCGGCTTCCAGTTCGAGCAATGGGGTGCCGGCGCGCACGGTCACGACCAGTTCACTCGGCTCGTAACTGGTGATGCCACTGTAGGCCCGGGTGTCGAGCACCTCGCCTTGCAATGATTCGCCGTAAAAATCTTTGCTGCCGCAGCCCTGGATTCGCACGGGTGTGTGGTGCGCTGCCGCATCGCGGATGCGTTCGGTGAGTGCGTTCAAAATATTTTCCATAAGTCAGCTCGTGTCTCCGTTTGCGCCCCATGTTAGGGCCTGGACTGGCTTTGCGCGTTGAATTTTTTGAACAACTGATGTTCGAAAAATGATGGCAATGGCGGCATCCGACCTGCAGCGCAGGCAGCCGCAGCATCAGGTTTTTGGGGGTGTCAAACGAGGCCAGTCGCCCATGGTGGGCGGCTGTATTTCTGGCAATCAGGGCCGTGACAAGCGGAGCAACACGGCATCGCGCATGCGGCGCAGCGCCTGGGCTGAGCGCCACAGCCACCAAAGTTTGCCGGTCCACACCACAAACCGGCTGGGCTTGATAACCAGCAACAACACCAGACCAAAAATGGGCCATCCTGGGTGCTGGTACAGCCAAACCAAGCCGGCTTTGGCCTGATCGGCCCATGCCGCTGGGCGTTGCAAACGTTGCAAGTCGTGGTGCAACGCCAGGCGCAGTTCGGTGCTGCGGATCAGCAGGCGCTGCTGACGCAGCCGCACGTCATTGGTGTGCATTGGGGGGTGCGGGGTTGAGCGTGGCGCGGTCACGGTGGAGTTCCGCCAGGCTCACACTGAACAGGTTGGACTCAGTCCGCAACTTGCGCCGGGCCACCTGCAGCAACAGCAACCCGATGCCGAAAAAAAACACCGCCAGCACACCCACGGCCGCCAGCCGATAACCCTCCCACAGCAGCAAAATCACAAAGCCGCAGAACAGCACGGCGGCCACTGTCAAACTCACCAAGGCGATGGCACCCCAGAGCAGTCCGAGGCCGATGCGGTGCTTTTCAAGCTCCAGTTCTGTGCCTACCAAGGCCAACCGAACCCGCAAGAACTCAAGCACGCTGCCCAGCGAGCCCTGCAATTGGTCAAATAAACCGCGCGGGGCGTTCGTACCTGGCATGCGGTTTAGCGGCGGCTGATCAACAAGCCGACCACCAAACCCAGGCCTGCGGCGATACCGATGGATTTCCAGGGGTTTTCGTGCACGAACTCATCTGTGGCGTGTCCTGCTGCTTTGGCTTTTTCAACCGTCAGCTGTTGCAGGTGGATCAATTCAGCCTTGGCCTTGTTCATGCGCTCACGCACACGCTCACGCAGCTGAACCGCGCCAGCGCTCACTTCATCTGCTGTGAGCTTGAGCATTTCTTCTGAATCCGCAATGCCTTGGTGCAGGTCATTGATGAGTTTTTCTTTGCTGAGTTGAAGGGCTTCTGACATGATGTTTACTCCTTTAGAAATTCAAACTTTGAAAGCTCAGTTTAGTCCTTATACGTTGGGACTGCCAAGTTATAGCTTAGAAATAGCGACAAAATCGATGAGGATTCTCAATGTCAATCGACAAAAAAGTTCACTGGCAAGCCTGCGACCTCAACCCGCCGGGACAGCAGCTGGCCTGACAGCGGCAAAGCAGCCAATTCTGCGGCGTTGCGGTGGTGCCGGGCGCTGGTCAGGTAGAGGGTCTTGAGGTCTTCGCCGCCAAAGCAGGGCATGGTGGGGCATTGCAAGGGCACGGCAAACTCGGCCAGCAGGTTGCCGTCTGGCGCAAACTGGCACACCCGTCGTCCCTCGAACATGGCCACCCAATAGTTGCCTTGCACATCCACTGCCGCACCGTCCGGTCGGCCCCTGTAATGGCCGTTGTCTGCGTCGGAGGGCGTCGACAGCCAGCCCGCAGGTTTGGGTTTGAAGGTGGCAAATTCATGTTGTGCGCTCAGCGTTTTGCTGGGCATGTCATGGTCCCATGCCCATACCGTGTGGCTGGGTGTGTCGGCCCAGTATAGGGTGCGGTTGTCGGGACTGAAAGCCAGGCCATTGGCGGTGGTCATGCCTGAGGTGGGGTTGATTTTGCAGCTGACCTCTGCATTGCCGGTCTTTCCAGAGGCTCGGGCATCCACGCAATACAAACCCGCGTTGCGCAAGGTGCGCGTCTCGTCAATGGTGCCGACCCAAAAACGGCCCAGAGCATCGCACTTGCCGTCGTTGGCGCGCATGACGGCGGGGTTGTAATCGAGTGTGGCGATGTGCGTCAGCGAGCCGCCCCATTCATGCGCCCGAAACACGCCATCGCGCAGCGCCATCACCAGGCCGCCTGTGGCTGCCGGGGCGATGCAGCCGGGCTCTGAAGGCACGTCCCATGTCTCTACCGCGCCCATGTAAATGTTGGCCCGCAGGATCTGTTTGCCCGAAATGTCCACCCAGTACAGCATTTGCTCATGGGGGTGCCAAAACGGTGATTCACCCAACGCGCAGACGCGGGGGGTGACGGTTTGCCAGACGGCTGACGAGGGGTCGGTAAGGGTCATGTGAGGCCTCCAGTGCTTTCATTGTGCACGGCTCTGAGGCAGGCCAGCACACTGCAAAGACGATCTACCGCTCCAATACGTAACTGCCAGGGGCCGGGCCAAGGTCCGGGTAGGCCTTGGCCTTGACCTTTGGCGCGTCGACCATCGGGCCGCACTGGGGCGACAACCAAGCCAACCAGTCTGGCCACCAACTACCCGCCTGTTTTTGCGCGTGTTTCAGCCAATCTTCACTTGGCTCGTTGCTGGCCGGTTCACCGACCCAGAATTTGCGTTTCGGCGGGTTCACCACCGGGTTGACCACACCAAAAATGTGCCCCGACGTGCTCAGAACAAAGCGCACCGAGGTCTTGGCGTTGATGTGTTGACGAATCCGGTAGGACTGCTGCCACGGGACTATGTGGTCATCTTCCGCGCTGACGGCATACAGCGGCTGGGTGATACGGGTCAGGTCAATCAACTCGCCACCGATGGTGAGTGCATCGGGCTTGACGAGGTTGTTGTGCAGGTACATCTGGCGCAAGTAAAACGAATGCATGCTTGCGGGCATGCGCGTGGTGTCCATGTTCCAGAACAACACGTCAAACGCTGGCAGCTCTTCGCCCAGCAGGTAACTGTGTTCCACATAGTGCCAGATCAAACTGTTGGAGCGCAGCAGCCGGAAGCTGGTGGCCATGTCACTGCCATCCAGGAAGCCGCTCTGCGCCATTTTTTTCTCGAGGGCCGCGATCGCTCCTTCATCAATGAACACGTCGATGTCGCCCGGCCTGGAAAAATTGGTGAGCGTGGTCAGCAGTGTCCAGTGGGCGACCGGATTTGCGTGGTCGTCGTAGTGGCGCTTGGCCCAGGCCATGTAGGTCGACACCAGCGTGCCGCCAATGCAGTAGCCGGTCAGGTGGACCTGATCTACCTTGCAAATCCTGCACACGGTTTGTATGGCCTGATCCACGCCTTCAAGCAAGTAGTCATCAAAGGTGATGCCGGCCATCTCCGCGGTGGGGTTCTTCCAGCTGGTGATGAAGACGCTGTAACCCTGATCGGTGAGGAACTTGACCAGACTCTTTTGCGGTGTCAGATCAAGCACATAGTATTTGTTGATCCACGGGGTGACGATCAGGATGGGCATCTGATGCACTTGCGCGGTGGTGGGTGTGTAGTGGATCAGTTCCACCAGACGGTTTCGCAGCACCACCCGACCCGGCGTGGTGGCCAGGTCAGTGCCCACCTTGAACGCATCGGGTTGCACCATTCGGATGCTCTTTGCCTTGGCATCACGCATCAGGTGCGCCACGCCACGCTTCAAGCTGTCTCCATGCGTTTCCATGTACCTGCGCATGGCCACCGGGTTGGTGAAAAAGAAGTTGGTGGGTGCCATGGCGTTCAGCCATTGCCGCGCCCAGAACGCAGCCCGTCTGCGCTGCACCGCAGACAGGCCCGGTGTCGCGAACAGCAGGTCTTCGGTGCGGTGCGTCACCGCCAGATAGTATTCCTTGATGACATCCCACGCCGGATTGGCCTTCCAGTCCGGGTCGGAAAACCGCACGTCATCCACGTGCGGTTTGATGACATCTTCGCTTGGCAAACCCATGGCAAGGCGCATCAGATGCGACTGAAAAGCCAGCGCATCAACCACAAATTGGTTGACCGCCTGTGACAACTCCTGTGGATGCATCAACCAGGCCACCTGTGCGTTGGTCACCGAGGTCATCATGCCGTACGGATCCAGGCGCTGTTGAAGGTCGGCGGCGAGGTCTGCGCCCGGGAACAGCGTGGTCGCATCGGTTTTAGGCAGTTTCTTGAGTTCTGACGTGTCGATTTGCATAAAGTTCTCCAGTCGAAGGGCCACCCAACAAGGACGCGGTTTGAGCGGGCACGCCAGTTAAGCACAAACACCAGCATCCGTCTTTGATCAAGCGCAGAAATACTGCGCGGCTTGCCATGCGGCGCTGTCAGCCCTATGCTTGCTGTACTTCACGGAGATTGCCCCTATGGACCCGCCCTCCAACTGCTCGGATCGTCAGAAGGCCCTGCAACAATATCGGCTGCGCGCCTCGATTTACGACTGTGAACTGGCTGCCTTCGAGCCAATACGCCGCAGCGCCATTGCCCGGCTGAAGCTCGCGCCAGGTGACACAGTGCTGGATGTGGGCTGCGGCACGGGCCTGAGTTTTGCGCACATGCAGCGGGCTGTGGGTTCGGGTGGACGCATCATCGGCATCGAACAAAGCTCGGACATGCTGGACAGGGCATGCCAGCGGGTAGCCGAGCAGGGCTGGTCCAACGTGACGCTGCTCAATACGCCCGCTGAGGCCGTCACCTCCACCATCCTGGCTGACGCGGCCTTGTTTCACTTTACCCATGACATCTTGCGCAACCCCGACGCGGTACGCAACGTGGTTCAAAGTCTCAAGCCGGGCGCCCATGTGGTTGCTGCGGGCCTTCAATGGTCCAACCCATGGGCCTGGGCGACCAATGCCTTTGTGATGATGGCGGCGATGTATTCGACCACGTCGCTGGAGGGACTTGATCAGCCCTGGAGCCACCTGGCTGGCTACCTGGAGCAGCTGGAAGTCAGCACCACATTGATGGATGGTGTCTATATTGCCAGCGGTGTGGTCAAGTGGCCAAGCTGAGGCCACGGCGAATTTAGCCTGAAAAAACCCACCATCACCAGAGCTGGGTGGGTTTTGAGGCTCAAGGTCAATTGCTTTTTAAAGTTGCAGGTCATTTGCGCCACACATGACGACCATGCCAGTGCAAAAAACCAATACGTCAGGCGTCTGGATTCTGGATCACAGTGCCTGAGGCCAGCAATTCGTCAATGCGTGCCATCACCAGCAGCCCTGTGATGCCGTAGGGGTCAAATTCTGGCCACTCGATTTTTGTTTCCGGGTCAACATCAGACAAGCTGACGTGTGCCATGGACCATTGCCCATAACGCCTCTGGACAATGCTTTCACAGTGAAGCATCTCCACATTGGTGTGACGTTGATCCGCAAAGATGCGTGAATACAGCTTGGTGACCACACTACGCTCGCCTTCAAGTACCTGCAAAAATACGCCTTGTCCCTGGCACAAGACACCGGTGATGTCGTTGGCGCGATTCCAGGCCTGTGCCGTTTTCAGGATCGAGTTGGTCATGGTGCTGGTTTGCGGGCCCACAGCGTTGCTGACGTAAATCACGCGGATAAGCATGGTGAAGACTCCTAAAGTAGATTCAGTGATGACCGCAAATTTTGCCTGATTGTGGGTGTTTGTCACGCCCACGTCCACACACCGGATGAAAGCCGTTGCCAATGCATTGGCTGGACGAAAAAAACCCACCGCAACCGAAGCTGGGTGGGTTTCAAGGCTCAAGGAAAATCAACTTACCCGTCAGCGGCAAGCGCTTGATGCTTGCCGCCGCGGTCCGGATCAACGGCCGTAAGCCGTCTCGCCGTGTGAGGTAACGTCCAGACCTTCGCGCTCATGCTCTTCAGAGACACGCAGACCAATGGTCAGATCCACAATTTTGTAAGCCACGAATGACACCACGCCGGACCAGATCACTGTGGTCAATACCGCCTTGGTCTGGATCCAGACTTGGGCTGCGATCGAATAATCAGCCTGAGTCACCATGGTGGCTGTGACCCAATCTGCCACGTAGCCAGGGCCGCCCAGGGATGGGCTGTTGAACACGCCGGTCAGGATGGCACCCAGGATACCGCAGACACCGTGCACGCCGAACACGTCCAGCGAGTCGTCCGCACCCAGCAGTTTCTTAAGACCATTCACGCCCCACAGACCGGCAAAGCCGGACAGGAAACCGATGATCAGCGCACCGCCGATGCCCACATTGCCAGCAGCCGGGGTGATGGCCACCAGGCCTGCCACACAACCCGATGCTGCACCCAACATCGATGCCTTGCCCTTCATCAGCGCTTCACCAATGCACCAGGCCAACACAGCCGCAGCGGTGGCACCAAAGGTGTTGATGAAGGCCAGAGCCGCAAAGCCGTTGGCTTCCAGTGCAGAGCCGGCGTTAAAGCCAAACCAGCCCACCCACAGCAGCGACGCGCCGACCATGGTCAATGTCAGGCTATGAGGGGCCATGGATTCCTTGCCGTAACCAATGCGCTTGCCCACCATGTAGGCACCTACCAAGCCAGCCACAGCCGCGTTGATGTGCACCACCGTGCCGCCAGCAAAATCGAGCGCGCCGGACTGCCAGATGTAACCGGCCTTGGCATTCATGGCGTCCACCACGTCTTTGGCGCCGTAGGCATCCGGGCCCATCCAGAACCACACCATGTGGGCAATTGGGGCGTATGAGAAGGTGAACCACAGCACCATGAACATCAGCACCGCCGAGAACTTCATGCGTTCGGCAAAGGCACCGACGATAAGCGCACCGGTGATGCCGGCAAAAGTCGCCTGGAAGGCGGCAAACACGATCTCGGGAATAACCACGCCCTTGCTGAAGGTGGCACCATTGGCAAAGGTGCCCGCGGCGTTGTCCCAGACCCCTGCCATGAAGAGTCGGTCAAAACCACCAAAGAACGCGTTTCCCTCGGTGAACGCCAGGCTGTAGCCGTAGATGAACCACAGCACAACGATCATCGAGAAGGTGACCATAACCTGCATCAGCACCGACAGCATGTTTTTGCTGCGGACCAGACCGCCATAGAACAGCGCCAGGCCGGGGACGGTCATTAAAATTACCAGCAGGGTGGAGACCATCATCCAGGCGGTGTCGCCCTTGTTGGGCACGGGTGCAGGGGTCGCGGCTGCTTCAGCAGGTGCCGGCGCAGCAGGTGCCGCGGCGGGCGCGGCTGCGTCAGCTGGTTT
>JBBQZG010000128.1:0-8799 GCA_038207945.1 Burkholderiales bacterium | reverse complement strand
GTGCCTTGGATGAAGCCTGGGTAGAAAAAATGCTTGCTCAAGCCCGCGCCCGGACCATACATGACCGGTGAGGGCAAGCCGTGGCAACGGGCAGAAAAGTCTTCAGCGCTCAGGTATTCCAGGTTAATCCATATGCTTTTTAGGCCTCTAGCCCTTATGTATAAAGCGTAATTAGCTATAAATTCAGGATCAATGTGGCAGCCGAAGGCTTCGACCATCACCTGTCCAGAAATAAGCTCGGTCATGTCAATGGGGGTGGTCCAGGGGCGCACTTCGACGCCTGGCGCACCGTGCGGTGCCATCCAGGTCAGCGCGCTGGCATCGTCCACCCACAGGCGCACCGTTTGGCCGCGCTGGGCCAAATTGCAGGCCAGCCGCCAGCACACACCAATGTCGCCAAAGTTGTCGATAACCTGGCAAAAAATGTCCCAGCGCAGGGCAGGGTAGGGCGATTTACGGTGCATGAGCGGATTGTCCACAATACACACCTATGTCCGAACCAGATCGATCCCAATTGCTGCCCGAAAATCCGCAGGCTGGCGCCGTCGCCGCCCACAATGAGCAAGTTATCAGCGACGTGGCGAGCCTGCCTGCGCTGCCCGGGGTGTACCGCTATTTCGATGGGCAAGGCAATGTGCTTTACGTGGGCAAGGCCATCAATCTGAAAAAAAGGGTGTCGAGCTATTTTCAGAAAAACCATGGTGGCACCCGCATTGGCCACATGGTGAGCAAAATTGCCCGGCTGGAGACCACGGTGGTGCGCTCTGAGGCCGAGGCGCTGCTGCTTGAAAACAACCTGATCAAGACGCTCAACCCCAAGTACAACATCCTTTTTAGGGATGACAAAAGTTACCCGTATCTGAAAATCAGTGCGCCAGCGCCTTTGCCAGACACTACAAAAAACAGAGCTACTGACGCTTTACTCGTAAGTGCTCCAGGTCGAATCGATGCGTCAAACACGCTGACAAAGGTGAACGGCGACTGGTTTCCTCGGGTGTCGTATTACCGTGGTGCAGTCGAGAAAAGGCACCATTACTTTGGCCCCTACCCAAGCGCTTGGGCAGTCAAGGAGGCTATTTTGCTGATGCAAAAAGTGTTCCGTCTGCGCACCTGTGAAGACTCGGTGTTTGCCAACCGCACCCGGCCCTGCCTGCTGTATCAGATCAAGCGTTGCTCGGCGCCGTGTGTCGGGCACATCACGGCGGCTGCTTATGCGCAAGACCAGCGCGATGCCGAGCGCTTTTTGAAGGGTGACGCCCGCGAGGTCATGAGCGAGTTGGAAGCCCGCATGATGGCGCATGCTGACAAATTGGAATTTGAGCAAGCCGCCGAGTTGCGCAACCAGGTGGCGGCGCTCTCGAATGTGTTGCACCAGCAATCGGTGGACAACGTGTCTGACCGCGACGTGGATATTTTGGCGGTCAAGGTGCAGGGTGGGCGCGCCTGCGTCAACCTGGCCATGGTGCGTGGTGGCCGGCACTTGGGTGACCGGCCTTACTTCCCGGTGCATGTGGAAGATGCGGTGGATATGGATGAGCTCGACACTGCAGACATGCCGAGCGCAGCGCGCAGTGTCGAGATGCAGGTACTGGATGCGTTCATTGCCCAGCATTACCTGAACGTGCCCGCGCCGCCGTCGCTGGTGGTGAGTGTGCCGGTGGATAAGGGTTTGTTGCAGGCCCTGACCGAGCAAACCGGTGTCAAGGTCAGTGCCGTGCACAACCCGCGTGAACAGCGCCGCGTCTGGCTGGAAATGGCGCAAACCAATGCGAGCTTGCAATTGGCAAGACTGCTGGCAGAGGAGGGATCACAGCAAGCGCGTACCCGGGCGCTGGTGGAGGCCCTTGACTTGGCGCTGGACAACTTGGACGAGTTGCGTGTCGAGTGTTTTGACATTTCACACACTGCGGGTGAATCGACGCAGGCGTCATGTGTGGTGTTTCATCACCACAAAATGCAAAGCGCTGAGTACCGGCGTTTCAAGATTAACGACATCACGCCAGGTGATGACTATGCCGCCATGCGCCAGGTGCTTTTGCGCCGTTACAGCAAGCTGGCCGAGACGCTTCAAGAGGCCAAACGCACCGGCGAAACCCCAGCGGGCACCGGTCGCTTGCCTGATTTGGTGCTGGTCGACGGAGGCAAGGGTCAGGTGTCGATGGCGCGTGAGGTGTTCGCGCAACTGGGCCTGGATTTGTCCTTGATTGTGGGTGTGGAAAAAGGCGAGGGCCGACGCATTGGCCTGGAAGAACTGGTGTTTGCTGACGGCCGCGAGAAAGTTTATCTGGGCAAGGATTCGGCCGCTTTGATGCTGGTCGCGCAGATTCGCGATGAGGCGCACCGCTTCGCCATCACCGGCATGCGCGCGGCCCGCGCCAAAGTACGTATGGACGGCGGCAAACTGGAAGAAATTCCCGGCATCGGCCCTAAACGGCGCGCCCATTTGTTGCAGCGCTTTGGCGGTGTGCGAGGCGTGGCACTGGCATCGGCTGACGACATTGCGCAGGTGGAAGGCATCTCGCATGACCTGGCACAGGAAATTTACCGGGCGCTGCATTGAGCGCTGCCAGGTTTGCCGTCAACCCCATGCCACAATTGAAGGATGTTCTGGACCATTCCAACCCTCATGACCTGGGCGCGCATTGTGGCGATCCCACTCATTGTGGGCGTGTTTTATCTGCCCATTGAGACCACCACCCGCAACGAATGGGCCACGGTGATGTTTGTGGTGTTTGCCGCCACCGACTGGCTGGATGGCTATCTGGCGCGCAAACTCAACCAGGTGTCGGCGTTTGGTGCCTTTTTGGACCCAGTGGCCGACAAGATTCTGGTTTGCGCCTCAGTGCTGGTGCTGGTGCACTTGGGTCGCGCGGACGTGTTTGTGGCGCTGATCATCATCGGGCGGGAGATTGCGATTTCGGCCTTGCGTGAATGGATGGCCCAAATCGGAGCCTCCCGCAGCGTGGCCGTTCACATGATCGGCAAGCTCAAAACCACCGCGCAAATGGTCGCCATTCCGTTTTTGCTGTTTGATGGTGTGTTGTTTGGTGTCATCGACACCCATGTCTGGGGTGTCTGGCTGATCTGGATCGCCGCAGTCATGACGGTCTGGTCGATGGTTTACTACCTGCAAAAAGCGCTGCCTGAGATCAGGTCGCGTGTGAAGTGATTGCTCGCGATGAACGGGCCTTGATCCGGGCCATGCCGGCGGTGTTTGTGCTCATCTGGAGCACCGGATTCATCGTGGCACGTTTTGGCATGCCCCATGCGCCACCGTTTAAATTTCTTGCCATTCGTTACGCCCTGTCGATTGCCTGTTTTTTGCTTTGGATCGTGTGGGCGCGCGTCAAGTGGCCATCGAGTCCTTCGCAATGGGCTCATCTTGCCGTGACGGGCGTCTTCATGCACGCGTGTTATCTGGGAGGTGTGTGGGCAGCGGTCAAGCTTGGCATGGGTTCTGGCTTGTCGTCCCTGATTGTGGGACTGCAACCCGTGCTGACGGCGTTGTGGCTGGCCGCCACCGGCAGCAGAATCGTCCCGCGCCAATGGCTTGGATTGGTGCTGGGTTTTGTCGGTTTGGTGATGGTGGTGTCGCGCAAATTTGGCACCGGCGGTGAGGCCAACTTGCTGAACCTGTCATTGGCTGTGGGGGCATTGCTCAGTATTACCGTTGGCACCCTGTACCAGAAACGCTTTGTCAAATCGTGCGATGTGCGCACCGCCAACACGGTGCAATTGATGGCAGCCCTATTGGTGACGCTGCCGCTGGCTGCGCTGGAGCGTGAAGGCATTCGATGGAATGTTGAGTTGGTTGGGGCTATGACTTGGTCGGTCCTTGCACTGACCTTGGGGGGAAGTTCCTTGTTGTATTTACTGATTCAAAAAGGTGCTGCTGCGTCGGTCACCAGTTTGATGTACTTGGTGCCGCCCGTCACCGCGTTTATTGCCTGGGTGTTGTTTGCTGAGGCGATCACGCTCATCACCATATTCGGCACTCTGTTGACAGCCTTTGGTGTGGCCCTTGTCGTGCGTCAGTCCAGATTTAGCTGAGTTGTATGGCTAACAATCAGGGCATTTTGGTCAGAAATTAAAAGGACAGCCCCGTGAATAAAAAGAGAATTGCCGTGATTGCAGGTGATGGCATTGGCAAAGAGGTCATGCCCGAGGGCATCCGCGTCATGGAAGCCGTGGCTGACAAATTTGGCATTGACTTGCAGTTTGACCATTTCGATTTTTCCAGTTGGGACTACTTCGAGAAGCACGGGCAGATGTTGCCCGACAACTGGAAGGACCAGATTGGCTGCCACGATGCTATTTATTTTGGTGCAGTGGGCTGGCCCGAAAAAATTCCGGATCATGTGTCACTGTGGGGCTCGTTGCTGTTATTTCGCCGGGAGTTTGACCAGTATGTGAACCTGCGTCCGGCGCGCCTGATGCCCGGCATCATTGCCCCGGTGGTGCGGCGTGATGGCAGCGCGCGCTTGCCCGGTGAAATTGACATGGTGATCGTGCGCGAGAACACTGAAGGCGAGTATTCCAGCATTGGGGGGCGCATGTATGCGGGTACCGAGCGGGAAATCGTGATGCAGGAAACTGTGATGTCGCGCGTGGGCGTAGACCGGGTGCTGAAATTTGCCTTTGAGATGGCCCAGTCGCGGCCTAAAAAACACCTGACCAGCGCCACCAAATCGAATGGCATCGCCATCACCATGCCTTACTGGGATGAGCGAGTGGCTGAAATGTCAAAGCAATACCCCGAGGTCAGGGTCGACAAGTTTCACATTGACATACTGACTGCGCACTTTGTGCAACGGCCTGACTATTTTGATGTTGTGGTAGGCAGCAATCTGTTTGGCGACATCCTAAGCGACCTCGGGCCGGCTTGTACTGGCACCATTGCCATTGCGCCAAGTGCTAACCTGAACCCAGGACGTTTGTTTCCTTCGTTGTTTGAGCCTGTGCATGGCTCAGCGCCTGACATTGCCGGACGGGCAATGGCCAACCCCATCGGACAAATCTGGAGCGGCGCCATGATGTTGGATTTTTTGGGATTCAAGGCCGCGCACGATGCGGTATTGGCCGCTGTGGAGCAGGTGTTGGCGGCTCAAAGCGGTGCCCCGCATACGCCAGATTTGGGCGGCTCTGCCAGCACCGAAGATTTGGGGCGTGCCATCGCCAGTTGCATTGAGAAGACATGAAACCCACGATGTGTCAAGCCGCGATGGGCTTGACACAAAAAATTGCCACGGTGCGCGAAGAGCTTTGCTTAAAGCAGTCTAGAATCTGCGTTTTATGCGGCGAATTTGAACTGGCTTCATACATCGTACTGTACCAAGTTGGTTGAGTTGAACAAGGCTCACCCGCAAAAATTCTAAAAGAGACATCCGATTGATTTTGTTACACCCCATGAGAGGTTTGTTGTGAATAAAAGTGAGCTGATTGATTTCATTTCCAGCAATGCTGATATGTCCAAGGCCGCAGCAGCGCGTGCGCTTGAGGCGACCATTGAAGCGGTGAAAACCACCCTGAAGCAAGGCGACTCAGTGTCGCTGGTTGGGTTTGGTACTTTTGCCGCTGGCAAACGAGCCGCGCGCGTAGGCCGCAATCCGCGCACTGGTGCATCGATTAAAATCAAGGCAGCCAAGGTTCCGAAGTTTCGCCCTGGTAAAGCATTGAAAGATGCCGTGAACTGATTTTTGGTTATCGGTGGGGTGATTAGCTCAGTTGGTAGAGCGGCGCCTTTACACGGCGTAGGTCGGCGGTTCGAGCCCGTCATCACCCACCACCCCCACAAAGGCGAACACCATGTTCGCCTTTTTTGTTGCCACACAGGAGAGTTTGCGCATGTTCGATATCTTCCGAAAACACACCAAAATCATGATGATGGTGTTGTTCCTGCTGATCATCCCGTCATTTGTGCTGTTTGGTATTGACGGTTACAACCGCATGAGCGAGTCTGATACGGCCGTAGCTCGCGTGGGTGGTCATGACATTACCCAGAGTCAGTGGGATTCTTCGCACAAAGCTGAGGCAGACCGGCTTCGCGCCTCCATGCCTAATGTGGATGCAAAGCTGCTTGATTCTCCAGAAGCGCGTTACGCCACGCTCGAACGGTTGGTGCGTGAACGGGTGGTGGCGCTGGCCGCTGAGAAGGCCAAACTGTCCACCAGTGATGCGCGTTTGGCCCGGTACTTACAGGAAGATCCCACCATTGCCTCGATGCGTAAAGCAGACGGCAAAATGGACATGGAGCGCTACCGCCAGTTGGCAGCCAGCCAGGGACTCACACCTGAGGGTCTTGAGAACCGCGTGCGGCAAGATTTGTCCAGTCAGCAGGTGGAAGCGGGCGTACGCGCTACCGGCTTTGCCACGCCGGTCGTAGCGGATGTGTCACTGAATGCGTTCTTTGAAAAACGTGAAATTCAGATGGTGAGCTTCCAGGCTGCTGACTACGCGTCCAAGATCAACCCCACTGACGCCGAACTTGACGCCTACTACCGAGCCAATCAAGCCTTGTTTCAGGCACCCGAGCAAGCCAAGGTTGAGTACGTGGTGCTCGACATGGATTCAGTCAAGAAAAGCATTCAAATTCCTGAGGCTGACTTGAAGGCCTATTTTGATCAAAATGTGGTTCAACTTAGCGGCAATGAAGAGCGTCGCGCAAGTCACATTCTTATCAATGCACCTAAAGATGCGCCTGCTGCAGATCGGGATCAAGCCAAGGCGAAGGCCGAAGAGTTGTTGAAAGCGTTGCGCGCTGCACCTGCCAGCTTTGCTGACACGGCCAGGAAAAATTCGCAAGACGCCGGCTCTGCAGTCAAGGGTGGTGACCTTGATTTCTTTGCCCGTGGCGCCATGGTCAAGCCTTTTGAGGATGCGGTGTTCGCCATGAAAAAGGGTGACATCAGTGGGGTTGTCGAGTCTGATTTTGGCTACCACATCATCCAACTTACGGATATCAAAATCCCCAAACAACGCAGTTTTGAAGAGATTCGTGCAAGCATTGAATCAGACTTGAAGACCCAGCAGGCCCAGCGCAAATACGCCGAGGTGGCTGAAATATTTACCAACACCGTATATGAGCAGGCCGACAGTCTCAAGCCGGTGGCAGACAAGCTCAAACTTGACATCAAAACGGTCGACAGTGTTGGCCGCACACCACTGCCTGGTGCAACCGGCGTTCTTGCCAGTGAGAAATTTTTGGCCACGCTTTTTGCCCAAGACACGATTGATAAGAAGCGCAATACTGAAGCCGTTGAGGTTGCGGTAAACCAGCTAGTTGCCGGTCATGTGGTGACACACCAACCTGCCAGGGTGATGCCGCTCGTAGAGGTTCGGCAGCAGGTTCGTGGCAAAGTCGTTGCAGCCAAAGCCGCCGAGATGGCGAAAAAAGATGGTGCAGATAAACTCGCAGTGTGGAAAAAAGACGCTGCCACAGCCAGCCTGACCTCCGCAGTGACAGTGTCTCGGGATCAAGCGCAAAACGTGCCGGTGCAAGTGTTGGTTGCCGCGCTGCGCGCAGATTCGGCTGCTCTTCCAGCCTGGGTAGGAGTTGATTTGGGTGGGACAGGCTACGCTGTGATTCGTGTCAACAGGGTGGTACCGCGTAACGAAGCGGCGCAGGCATCTGCCAAACAAGACCGTGACCAATATGCGCAATGGTGGACTGCTGCGGAAGCCCAAGCTTATTACGCAGAGCTCAAAGAACGCCTCAAGGCAGAAATTCTGGTGCCAAGCCCTGTAAATGCAGCGGCTGCCAAGTCGAAATCGGTGGCACAGACGGGATCTACTGCTGCTTTCAAGTAAACTTCATCAGCTATAATTCCAGATCGCGGTGGCTGTAGCTCAGTCGGTAGAGTCCAGGATTGTGATTCCTGTTGTCGTGGGTTCGAGCCCCATCAGCCACCCCATATGAAATAAGGAAAGCCTGCTATTCAATAAATAGCAGGCTTTTTTCTTGGGCGCTCCATACCTGCGCTATACCGCCGCAGGTACATGGATTTGCACCACAGATTTGAGGTTTTCGACCCGCCGCCGTTAGGCGGCGTGACCCCAGGCGCTGGGCTGAGGGAGCCCCTTAAGGGCGGACGGGCAGACCAGCGCAGGGCCAAAGCCGCGCAGCGGCGAGGCCCACGGGCGGGCGGGGGCACACACCATATGACTGGCCGCAGGCCACTGACCGACAGCACAGCGCGCAGCGCCTGATCAATGCCCAGGTGCAGGCACACCCACAAGGGCGCGCAGACGGCGGCGTGTAGGGCGCGCCAGCGACCGGGAAGCGCCGACGGCTGTGCGACCGTCTCCAGCGAAGGCCACTTTGCATAACGCCTGTTGCCTTCACCCGAAGGGCGCGCAAGCGGTGGGCGACACCAAACGGAGCTTTAGCGCAGTGACTGGCGGCCACTGAGGGCAATGCGGCGTTATGTAAAAGCGAAGCGGGTGGCCGTAGCGGGCGAACACTACACAAGCCACGCACACCACGCGACAGCCTCGTGCTGCCTGGGCATGGTGGTACTCCGCCGTGCTCACTGACTGAGCTACAGAACATCGAACAGGATCAAGCGGTGATGTGCCGTTGCCACCAAGCGCAGCGACTGGCAGCGACACATGGCCGCGCTGCTGGCCGAAGCTGCGCGACAGCCTCATGTTGCCTGGCCATTGCGGTACTCCGCATTGGCCACTGACCAAAGCTACAGAGCCCCGAAAATGGAAAGCGGTGATGTTGGGTGCGTTGCCACCAGCGCAAAGCACCATTCAACGGGCAACGCGCCCGACATGACCGCGCTGGTGGAGGTGGCC
>JBBQZG010000127.1:0-8840 GCA_038207945.1 Burkholderiales bacterium | reverse complement strand
CAATGTTTGCAAGGCCCGTTGCGCATGTTCGGCCGCAGAGGCATCGGCCGCATGCACCACGGCCAGCGGCTCGCCCGCCTGCACCTGCTGGCCAATCTGGGCAAAGTGCGTGAAGCCCACGCGCGGGTCAATGGTGTCGCTGGCCTTGCGCCTGCCGCCGCCGAGCTCCACCACCGCCAGCCCGATGTCGCGCGTGGCCATGCTGGTGACGAAGCCATTGTGGGGTGCTTCAACCGTGAGCTGAACCGGCGCTTTGGGCAAGTAGTGGCCAGGTCGCTCAGTAAAATCTGCCGGGCCACCGAGTGCCGTTACCATGCGTGAAAACTGCGCCAGCCCTTGTCCACTAGCCAAAGCATATGCCACTTTTTGTAGCGCATCAGCCTCATTGACGGCCAGGCCACCCATCACCAGCAGCTCGGCACTCAGGCGCAGGGTGACCTCACGCTGGCGCGGTTCAAGGGCCTGTCCTTTCAGGAATTCCACGGCTTCCAGCACCTCCAGCGCATTGCCACAGCTGTGGCCCAGCACCTGGTTCATGTCGGTCAGCCAGGCGCGCGTGGGCAGGCCTGCGCTGTTGGCCACGCTCACCAGCGACTCGGCCAGGGTGCTGGCCATGTCCAGAGAATCGGCAAAGGCACCGTTGCCCACCTTCACATCCATCACCAGGCCCTGCAGCCCGGCGGCGAGTTTTTTGGACAGGATGCTGGCAGTGATCAGCGGCACGGACTCCACCGTGGCGGTCACGTCGCGGATGGCGTAGAGTCTGCCGTCAGCCGGGGCCAGATCAGCCGTCTGGCCAATGATGGCGCAGCCTGCGGTTTGCAGGGCGCGGTGCAGTGTGGCCACGTCGGGTGTGGCGTTGTAACCGGGAATACAACCCAGTTTGTCCAGCGTGCCACCGGTGTGGCCCAGGCCACGCCCGGAGACCATGGGCACCACGCCACCGCAAGCCGCCACGAGGGGCGCGAGCATCAGGCTCACCTTGTCGCCGACGCCGCCGGTGGAATGTTTGTCCAGCACTGGGCCGCTCAGGTTGGCTTTTGACCAGTCCATCACCAGGCCGGAATGCGTCATGGCCTGGGTCAGCGCCACAGTCTCGTCGCGGCTCATGCCTTTAAGGAACATGGCCATGGCAAGCGCTGCGGCTTGCCCCTCGCTCCACGAGCCATCGACCAGCCCGCGCACAAAGGCGGCAATGTGGGTGCTTGAGAGCGTGTGGCCGTCGCGTTTAATGCGGATGATTTCCTGGGCAAGCATGGGGTGGTTCAGTAGGTGCCTGGCGCGGCTGGCGTGGTGGGTTCGGTGTGGCCAAGCACCGCCTCAATGTCGCTCAGGATGCTGCTGGCACCAATGCGAAAACGATTGGGTGTCAGCGCTTGTGCGCCCAGAAGCTGTTGTGTGAGCGCTTCATAAACAATCGCTTCCTGCACCGTCCTGATGCCGCCTGAGGCCTTGAAGCCCACGTGATTTTTGGCAGATGAACTGGCGGCAATTGCGCTGAGCATGATGTGCGCCGCCTCGGGTGTGGCGTTGGTCGGCGTCTTGCCGGTGCTGGTTTTCAGAAAGTCAGCGCCCGCGTCCAGAGCGAGCTGGCTGGCGCGCGCGATCAGCTCGGGGGTTTTGAGTTCACCGGTTTCCAGAATCACTTTGAGCAGCAGGCCCGGGCAGGCCTGGCGCACGGCTGTCAGCAGTTGCGTCACTGCCGCTTCATCACCCGCCATGAGCGCCTTGTAAGGCAGCACCACGTCGACTTCTTGCGCACCGGCTTGCACAATGCGCAGGGTGTCTTGCACGGCCGTGTTCACGTCGGTGCCGCCATGAGGAAAGTTGGCCACTGCGGCCACGGTAATGTGCGCGGGCAGCTGTGCGCGGGCAAAGGCGGCCAGGCGGGGCCAGACGCAGACGGCGGCGACCGGGCCGAAGGGGCTTTGGGCGCGCTGACACAGCCTGGCAACATCGGCCTCAGTGTCGGCGTCGTTCAGGCTGGTGAGGTCCAGGCAGGCCAGGGCGATGCGGGCGCTGCGTTGCAGGTCGTGCGACCAAGGAGATGAATGGGGCGTGTTCATGGGGTGATCTCGATGCTGGCAATGATGTGGGCCAGCAACTGGCTGGCTTTTGCGCTGCCCTCTTGTGCTTGGCTTAAAGTGTGGGCATGGCTCAGGTGCTCGGCTGACATGCCCGCACCCAGGTTGGTGATGAAGGACAGCGCCAGCACGCGCAGGCCAAGGTGGCGCGCCAGAATGGTCTCGGGCACAGTGCTCATGCCCACGGCATCTGCACCGAGCCGCTGGGCCATGCGGATTTCGGCCGGGGTTTCAAACTGCGGGCCCAGAAACCAGGCATACACGCCTTCAAAAAGTGTAGCACCTTGCGCTTGTGCTACTTGGGCTGCAAGCCGATTTAGCTCAAAATCATAGGCGTTGACCATGTTCACAAATCGTTCTGAGCCCGTCGCGCCCAGCAGCGGCGAGCGCTGCGGCAGGTTCAGGTGGTCGGTGATCAGCATCAGGCTTTGCGGTGGCATGTCGGGGCGCAGGCTGCCTGCCGCGTTGGTTTGCACCAGCGTGTGGCAGCCCAGGGCTTTGAGCACTTGCAGCGGCAGCGCCATGCCGTCCACCGCGCCGGTTTCGTACCCGTGTTTGCGCCCGCTCATCACGGCCACCGGTTGGCTGCCGATGTGCCCCAGCCACAAGGTGGCACTGTGGCCTGCCACGGTGGGTTGTGGAAAACCCGCCAGATCGGTGTAGGGGATTTGCACGGCGTCGGTGATGTGGTCTGTCAGACCACCCCAGCCGGAGCCCAGCACCACGGCGATGCGTGGCTTCAGCTGGGGCACACGTTGAATGAGGGTGCTGAGTGTGTCAGTGGCGGCCGTCATGCTTGGCTCACTTTGCGGTCAAGTGGTCCGGACCGAAACTTTCGGGCAGCAAGGCGCTCAAGGTGTAGCGCGGCCCCAGGGTGGTTTCATTGGCGCTCAGGACGGGCATGTCTGGTGTGCCAAATTCGCGCAACTTCTGGCGGCAACCACCGCACGGCGTGGTCCATGCGCCGCCACCTTCACCGCCGCTGCCCACCACTAGCACGGCCAGCGCACGGGTGCTGCCCGCCAGCACCATCGCGCTCAAGGCCGAGGCTTCGGCACACAAGCCCTCGGGGTAAGCTGCGTTTTCGACATTGCAGCCCGCATGGATACGGCCATGGTCATCCAGCACAGCGGCGCCAACCTTGTAGTTTGAATACGGTGCGTAGGCATTGAGCTGGGCACTGCGGGCAGCGGTGAGCAGGGCCAGTTGCTGGGTCTGCGTCAGTGGGCTTGGGTGGGGTGCTGTGTGATTCATGCGGCTTAGTTGGTGAGGCGGGTCCCAAAAGCGTGCGTAAAGCCTAAATCCCTTTGGCATCACGCAAGCGGTCGATCAAATCGTAGGTGATTGTGCCCCGCCAAAAGGCAGAGGACGGATGTCCAAGCTGGCCTGTGCCAACATGTGGTGATCCACATCGTCCTTCAGCCCCACGCCGGTGAGCTGTTTCAGGCGCGCCTGAGTCAGCAACTGGTGCAGCGTTTTTGCAGCTGCTGTCACCGCCAAGCCTGCAGGCCGCACATTCGAGATGCAATTGCGCGCGGCATCCGTTTTGCCAACCTGGGGTGCCCAGGTGATGTAGATGCCCATGCTGTCGGGCGAGCTCAAGCCCGGACGTTCGCCAATCAGCACCACCACGATGTTGGCGTGCACCAGCGCCCCGACCTCATCGCCAATGGCCACGCGACCTTGCTCGACCACGGCCACTGGCGCGATCGACCAGGTTTGCGTGGTGTCAGCTTGCCAGCGCTGCAGCAGTTCGGACAGCAATGGCGTTGCATTTTGGTGAATGGCCAAGGACGACAAACCATCAACCACGACAAAAGCCAGGTCAAACGGCGGGGTGCCCGTGGTGTTCCCCGCGCTACCACTGGGGTGTGATGTGGTGCGCCAGCGCGCGAGGGTTTTCAGCGACAGCGCATCCAGCCGCCGGCCAAAATCAGGCCGCTGCAAATACGTCGCACGGTCTGTTGCCTGGCTGTGCAGCATCAGCGTGGTCAAGCCCAGATTTTCAAGGCTGGCCGCCACACCGCTGGCATCCAGCGGCAGGTGCACGGCATCACGCGCCTGGGCGTGCGCCAGCTGAAACGCCAGGTGTGCGTTGGTCGGCAGGCTGACCCCGGCCCGGCCCAGCGCAATACGGGCATCGGTGAAGCTTTTGAGGGTTTCCCAAGGCGTGGCGGTGATCAGGGCCGGTGGGGATGACCGCCTTTCGCTTGCAATGACGCTGATGTCCTCAGTCACCTTGAGCACCTCCGGGCTTTTGCAAGGCGGGCGCGAAGGGGGCTGCCAGTTGGGTTGCCAGGTGCTGTGGGCTGCCGGGTGCATCACTCGCTGTGCAGATGCCCATTTTTTCCAGCCAGGCTTCAAACTCGGGCGCGGCGCGCATGCCCAGCACCTGGCGCAGCACCTGTGCATCATGAAATGAGGTGCTCTGATAGTTCAGCATGATGTCGTCCGAGCCCGGCACCCCCATGATGAAGTTGCAACCCGCCGCGCCCAGCATCAGCATCAGGGCGTCCATGTCGTCGCCGTCGGCTTCGGCGTGGTTGGTGTAACAGACGTCGCAGCCCATCGGTAGACCCAGCAGCTTGCCGCAGAAGTGGTCTTCCAGCCCGGCGCGGGTGATTTGTTTGCCGTTGAACAGATACTCGGGGCCGATAAAACCGACCACGGTGTTCACCAGCAATGGCTTGAAATGACGGGCCACGGCGTAGGCACGCGCCTCAATCGTCTGCTGGTCGCAACCGTGGTGCGCGTTGGCGCTCAGGGCGCTGCCCTGGCCGGTTTCAAAATACATCACATGGCCGCTGGGCTGGCCGTGTTCATCAAGCAAGGTGGCGCGTTGCAGTGACAAAGCGGCGTCGCGCGCCTCTTTCAGCAACGCCAGGTTCAAGCCAAAGCTGCTGTTGGTGGCCTCGGTGCCGCCAATGGATTGGAACACCAGGTCCACTGGCGCGCTGCGCTCCATCGCCGCCAAGGTGTTGGTCACATGCGTCAGCACACACGACTGGGTGGGAATGCCGTAGTGGCCAATCAGGTCGTTCAGCATGTGCAGCAGGCGCACCACCTGGGGTACGTTGTCGCTGGCCGGGTTGATGCCAATCACCGCGTCGCCGCTGCCCAGCAGCAAGCCGTCGAGCAGGCTGGCGGCAATGCCCTGCATGTCGTCGGTCGGGTGGTTCGGCTGCAAGCGCGTGGCCAGGCGGCCGGGTAGGCCGATGGTGCTGCGAAAACGCGTCACCACCTGGCACTTGCGGGCGATGAGGATGAGGTCTTGCAAGCGACAAATTTTGCTCACTGCGGCCACCATTTCAGGCGTCAGGCCGGGCGCCAGTGCAGCCAGCGTTTGAGCGTTCGCGTTGTCACCCAGCAGCCAGTTGCGAAAGTCACCCACCGTCAGGTGGCTGACCGGGGTAAAAGCCGCCGCATCGTGGGTGTCCAGAATCAGCCGGGTGACTTCATCACGTTCATACGGCACCACGGCCTCATTCAAAAAGCTGGCCAGCGGCACCTCCGCCAGCGCCATTTGCGCCGCCACCCGTTGCTGCGCATCTGCCGCCGCGACACCCGCCAGCTGGTCGCCTGAGCGCAACGGGCTGGCTTTGGCCAGGAGCGTGCGCAGGTCATCGAAGTGATAGCGACGGGTGCCGATGGTGTGCGCGTAGTGCATGGTCAGAGTCTATGCCGAGTGACAACGCAAGCGAGGGCTCAGGGGTAGGTGTCAGCGGCCTTCGGCACGCGCATCATGGTCAGCGCCAGCGCCGCAGATGCCACCATCAGCAGCAAACTCACGGCGTTCAAGACCGGCGTGGCACCTTCGCGCATGCGGCCGTACATCATGACGGTGAGCGGCGCGTCGGAGCCGACCAGCATCAGTGTGGTGTTGAAGTTCTCAAAGCTCATCAAGAACGAGATGGCGGCCGAGCCAATCAGCGCGGGTTTCAGGTACGGCAGGGTGATGGTCCACAATACTGCCAGCCGTGAGGCGCCCAGGTTGTAGGCGGCTTCTTCCAACGTGACGTCGAAGCGTTTCAGACGCGCGGTGATGGTCAGCGTGGCAATGGAGGCAATGTATGAAAACTGCCCCAGCACCACCAGCGGCAGGCCAGGGCGCAAAAACTCCAGCTCCAGCCCCCACACATCGTCGGCCAAATTGGCAATGCGGCTGGCAAAGGCCAATATCGAAATGCCCAGAATCACCCCGGGAATCACCAGCGGTGCCAGCATCAAAAGTGACAGCGCCTGCTTGCCACGAAACTGCGTGCGTTCGATCAAAAAAGCGTTGGCCGTGCCGACCAGCACCGACAACAGCGTGACCCAACCCGCCACCACCACGCTGGTCCACACGCTGCCGAGCATGGCGCTGTCGGCAAACAGGCCACGCCGGGTGGACTCGGCGCTGCCCAAAAACCAGTCCAGCGTGAAGCCGCGCCAGGGCGGTGCCGGGTAAGGCGCGTCGTTGAACGCAAACACCGCCACGATGACCAGTGGCAAAAACAGAAAGGCAAAGAACGCCACGCCGTAGATCACAGTGCTGGCGCGTAGCCAAAGCGGGCGGGGCAGTGACGCAATCATGTTTTCTGCATCACTTCGCCAAACTTCTGACCACTCAACTTCAAGCCGATCCAGACGATGGCTGTTGACAAGCCCAGCAGCAAAAAGCCAAACGCCGCGCCCTGCTCCCAGTTGAAACGGGTGATGAACTGGGTGTAGATCTGCTCGGTGAACCACTGCGAATTTTTGCCACCCAGCAGCGTCGGCGTCAGGTAGTTGCCCAGCGTGAGCATGAACACCACGATGCAGCCCGCCACAATGCCAGGGGCCGCATGCGGAATGACGATTTGCCGCAGGATCGACCAGCCGCTGCCACCCAGGTCGTAAGCGGCTTCAATCAAAGTGTCGTCCAGACTCTCCAGCGCGCTGATCAGCGGAATCACCATGAACAACATCGAGGTGTAGACCAGTCCGACCAGAATGGTGGCGTCGTGGTAAAGCATCTCTACCGGCGCCGGGGTCACACCCAGCCAGACCAGAAAAGCGGGCATCACGCCCGATTCGCGCAGCAATATCATCCAGCCCAGCGTGCGCACAGTTTCACTGACCCAAAACGGAATCAGGCACATGATGAACAGCATGGCTTTGGACTTGCCGCGCACCAGCTTGGCAATCGTCCAGGCCATCGGGAAAGCCATCAGCAGCGTGATGGCGGTCGCCACGATGGACATCAGGGCGGTGCGCATGAAGGTGTGCCAGTACAGCGGCTCTTCAACAAACGTGCGGAACTGCGCCAGGCTGGGCTGGTACACCCGCGGTGCCACACGCTCACGCAGCGACAAAATGCCCAGCTCCACATGCGGCAACACAATCAGCCCCACCAGCCACAACAGCGCCGGCGCCAGCAGCAGCATGAGCATCAGCCGTGCTTGCATGCGCCCGTTCGAGTTTGTGTCAGGCGGCATGGGCCGTGTCATCTGCGGCAAAACACACCGCCCGTTGCGGGTCAAACCCGAAGGCCACGCTTTCGCCTACCGTCAGGTCAGCAAACTCGCCGGTTTGTGGCAGGGCAATCCGAAATTCAGTGTTGGACTGGGCTTCATGCAGCAGCACCGCCGAGTTGGCACCGTCAAACAGCAGGCTGGTGATGCGCGCGTTGAATGTGGGCAAGCCCGCCTCACGCAACACTGCCGGGTTGCGTGCCAGTCGCGCCACTTCAGGTCGCACAAAGGCCTCTACCACATCACCACGGGCAATCTTGCCGATGGCCCGCGCCGGAACCACCATACCTTCTGCGCTGGTCACGTTCACCATGTTGCCATTGACATCGGTGGCGCGCCCCGCCATGCGGTTGTTGGCACCGACAAAACCCGCGACAAACGGTGTTTGCGGCTCGTAATAAAGTTGTTGTGGCGTGCCCACCTGCTCAAAGCGGCCATGGTTCATCACCGCCACATGGTCTGACAGCACCAGCGCTTCGGACTGGTCGTGGGTGATGTAGACAAAGGTGGTGCCAAAGGCGGCCTGCAAGGCTTTGAGCTCGATCTTCATGTGTTCGCGCAGCTTCAAATCGAGCGCGCCGAGCGGTTCATCCAGCAGCAGCAGCGTGGGCTCCAGCACCAGACTGCGGGCAATGGCCACCCGCTGCTTTTGCCCGCCCGAGAGCTGGTCCACCCGCTTGTCTTGTGAGTTCGGCAGGCTCACGCGCTCCAGCATGTCACCCACGCGGCGCTTGATCTCGTCTTTGGCCACACCCCGGCGCGCCAGACCGTAGCCCACGTTCTCGCCCACGTTCATCATGGGAAACAGCGCCAGGTGCTGAAACACCATGTTGACCGGGCGCTTGTTGGGTGGCACACCGTTCATCCCCTTGCCGCCGATATGAATGTCGCCTGAATCCGGGCTGAGAAACCCGGCAATCACGCGCAGCAGTGTGGTCTTGCCGCAGCCCGAAGGCCCCAGAATGGAAAAGAAGCTGCCGCGCGCTACTTCAAACGACAAGTCATCGACGGCGCGAAATGCCCCGTAATGCTTGGCCACGCGGGTGGCCAGCAGGTCAGGCTGCGCCGCACCGGAGACGGTGGACGCAGCGGGCATTGAAGGACTCAATGCGACAGACACTCAATTAGCAGCTTTGATGCGGTCCAGCACGCGGCCTTCGATGTCTTCAATGCCAGCGGGCACAGCCGGGTACCACTTGACGTTTTTCAATGCGGCTTCAGGGAAACTGGCGGCAAACTGGGCTTTGAGCTTGGCATCCATCAA
>JBBQZG010000126.1:0-9087 GCA_038207945.1 Burkholderiales bacterium | reverse complement strand
CCCAGCGTCATGGCCTCGATCTGGTCATGCGTCACATACACCGTGGTGATGCCGCTCACCAGATGCAGGCGCTTGATCTCGGCGCGCATTTCCACACGCAGCTTGGCGTCCAGGTTGCTCAGCGGTTCGTCAAACAAAAACAGCTGCGGGTCACGCGCCAGGGCCCGCCCCATGGCCACACGCTGACGCTGGCCACCTGACAACTGCGCCGGGCGGCGGTCCAGCAGATGCTCGATTTGCAGCATGGCGGCCACTTCATGGATGCGCTTGGTGCGCTGCTCAAGCGGCACCTTGCGCATTTCGAGCGCAAAGCCGATGTTGTCGGCCACACTCATCGTGGGGTACAGCGCATAACTCTGGAACACCATGGCAATGTCACGTTGGGCCGGGGCCACACCAACGACGTTTTTACCGGCAATCTTGAGTTCACCTTCAGAAGGGTCTTCCAGACCGGCAATGATGTTGAGCAGCGTGGACTTGCCGCAGCCCGACGGACCCACCAGAATCAAAAACTCACCGGGAGCGACCTCGATGTCGATTTTTTTCAGAACCTCAACGGCCTTGTCGCCCTTGCCGTAAACCTTGCGAATGCCTGCGATGTGAAGAGAAGCTGCCATGAGTTTTATCCTTTCACAGCGCCAGCTGTGAGACCTTTGACGAAATACTGACCGGCCAGCACATACACCAGCATGGTCGGCAACCCGGCGATGATGGCCGCAGCCATGTCCACGTTGTAGTTTTTCACGCTGCTGGTGGTGTTGGCCATGTTGTTCAAGCCGACCGTGATGGGTTTGCTGTCGGCCCCGCTGAAGGCCACGCCAAACAGAAAGTCGTTCCAGATGTTGGTGAACTGCCAGATCAGTGTGACCATCAGGATGGGCGTAGACATCGGGATCACGATGCGGTAAAAAATGCGCCAGAAACCGGCCCCGTCCATGCGCGCGGCATTGACCAGTTCACGCGGAATGGCGGTGTAGTAGTTTCTGAAAAACAGCGTGGTGCCCGCCATGCCGGCCAGGCTGTGCACCAGCACCAACCCGGTGATGGAGCTCGACAGGCCCAGAAAACCCAGCACCTGGCTCATCGGCAGCAACACCACCTGAAACGGCATGAACACACCAAACAGGATGAATCCAAACAGCAGGTCACTGCCCCTGAATTTCCACATGGACAGCACATAACCATTGATGGCACCCCACGCGGTCGAGATCAACACCGCGGGCACCGCCATCATGACCGAGTTCCAGAAATAAGGCTTCAGCCCCCGGCAGTCGACACCGGTGCAGGCGGTCGACCAGGCCAGTGTCCAGGATTCAAAGTTGAGCGAGGTGGGCAAACTCAGCAGGTTGCCGGCGCGAATTTGCTCGGCATCCTTGAACGAGGTGGCCAGCATCACATACAGCGGCGCCAGGAAGAAGAAAGCCGCCACGCCCAACACGGCATACACGGAGAAACGGGCAAGGTTTTTAGCGTTCATCAGTAGCTCCTGGCTCAACGCTCGTGCGGTTTGGACCGCAGTTCGCTGTAAAGGTAAGGCACCACAATGGCGGCCACCATGGCCAACATCATGGTGGCACTGGCGGCCCCCAGACCAATCTGACCGCGGGTAAAACTCATGGTGAACATGAAGGTGGCGGGCACGTCTGACGCATACCCCGGCCCACCGGCGGTGAGCGCCATCACCAGGTCAAACGCCTTGATGGACAGGTGCGACAACACCAGAATGGTGGAGAACACCACGGGTCGTAAAATCGGCAAAATGATGCGCCAGTAAATTCTGGGCAGAGAAGCCCCGTCAATCTGCGCGGCCTTGATGATGCTGTCGTCAATGCCACGCAAGCCTGCCAGGAACAGCGCCATGGCAAAGCCGGCCGATTGCCAGATGCCGGCAATCACCACGCAGTAAATGGCGGTGTCAGATTGCACCAGCCAGTCAAAGCTGAAGCTGGCCCAGCCCATGTCGTGCATCAGTTTTTCCAGCCCCAGGCTGGGGTTCAAAATCCATTTCCAGGCGGTGCCGGTGACGATGAACGACAAGGCCATGGGGTACAAATAAATGGTGCGGATCACGCCTTCAAAGCGGATTTTCTGGTCCAGAAAAATCGCCAGCAGCATGCCCAGCAGCATCGAGCCGCCAACATACAACACGCTGAAAATGCCGAGGTTTTTGAGCGCCACATACCAGCGGTCCATTTCCCACAGCTTGGCGTATTGCTCCAGACCGACGAACTCGTCGTAGTTGGGCAGCATGCGCGAGTTGGTCACGGACAACACGCCGTTCCAGATCATGAAGCCGTAGATGAAGGCAAACCCGAGCACAAAGCCTGGGGCGATCACCAGTTTGGGCAACACGTTTTCAAAGGATTTCATACTCACTTGCCTTTGCTTCAGAACTTCCAGAATTCATTGATGGCGCGCCCACGTTTACTGCCAGACCCGACGAGGCGGGTATTCCGCTCCGCTCGTGTCCCCCGACCAAAAGCCTCCCGGCCCTTGGTCTCCTCCTTGACCTCACAACGCGAAACACCCGCCTCGTCAAGTCTCGATGCGGCTTTGGGTTTCCAGCAGTGAGAACCAACACCGCGGAAAAAAGCCAGCACGGTCCAGCTGCAGGGCGGGGGACGAGAGCGGCGGGTGGCACCCCAGCCCTGCTGCGGGTTCTCCCCGCAAGCGCTGGTATCCACCCCCACCCCGCTATGGGTTGTCGCTAAAGCCGCAACCCGTCCGGGTTACTTGGTAGCCGCCGCCTTGGCAATGCTCTTCACACCATCCGCCACACTCATCTTGTCGTCATTCCAGAACTGGCTGACCGCGTCTTTGATGGCGCCTTCAGCCGCTGGCTTGACAGCCATGCCATGGGCCACGGAAGGCAATAGACCACCGGTTTTGGCAGTCGCCACGAAGTCTTTGCTGGAAAGTTTGGCGCAGTCGTCAAACTTGGCCATGTCCATGTTCAGACGCACAGGGATCGAGCCCTTGTTCAGATTGAAGACTTCTTGGAACTCGTTACCCATGATGGCGGCCGCAAGGTCAGCTTGCGCTTTTTGAGCCGCTGCGTCTTTCAACTTGAACATGGCGAATGAATCCACGTTGAAGGTGTAGGCATTGCCGGTGCCTGGCGCGGCCGCGCAGATGTAGTCTTTGCCTGGCACTTTGCCAGCGGCAGTGAACTCCCCCTTGGCCCAGTCACCCATGAACTGGAAAGCTGCTTTCTCTTGAATCACCATGGCCGTGGCCAGGTTCCAGTCGCGTCCAGGGGATGCCGGGTCGGTGTAGCTCTTGATCTTGCGGAAAGTTTCCAGCGACTTGGTCATGGTCGGGCTGGTCAGCGCTTTCTGGTCCAGTTTGACCAGTGCATCCTGGTAGAACTTGCTGCCACCCACCCCCAGCACCACATCTTCAAAGGTGGTGAAGTCCTGCCAGTTTTGGCCACCGTGCGCCACGGGAATCAAGCCAGCTTTCTTGACCTTTTCGGCCGCAGCAAAAAATTCGTCCCAGGTTTTGGGCGCGCCATTGACACCGGCTTTTTTCAGCACGGCAGTGTTGGCCCACATCCAGTTGACGCGGTGCACGTTGACCGGTGCTGCCACGTAGTTGCCTTTGTACTTCATCACATCAGCCACGACCGCAGGCAGCAGGCTGTCCCACTTTTCGGCCTTGGCGGTGGCATCCAGATTGGCCAGCACACCCTCAGATGCCCACTCCTGAATGGCAGGGCCCTTGATCTGCGCAGCGGCAGGCGGGTTACCAGCCACCACACGGCTTTTCAGCACCGTCATGGCGTTGTCACCGCCGCCACCGGCCACGGCAAAGTCTTTCCAGGTGTGGCCCTTGCCCTGCATGATTTTTTTTAACTCGCCGACCGACTTGGCTTCGCCGCCCGATGTCCACCAGTGCAGCACCTCCACCTCGCCCGCCATTGCTGCGTTACCTGCCACCACGAGGGCCACGGCCGTGGCCAATTGGGATAGTTTGATCATGTGATCTCCTGGTTGTCCGCCACAGGGACCATACAGGGCACCGGGGCGCGGGTTGTTCCGTGCAGACACCATGTCACACGAATTAATTAATTGTTAATTAATTTTCAACAAACCGCAATCGGGACTTACCCTAGGAGTCACCCAGGCGACAGGTCGGCAGTGCTACGCCACCAGCGCCAGCGCGCCAAAGTCTCCCACCCGTTCGCCCAGACCGGCGCTGACCAGTTCGCAGCCGTCAGTGAGCGCTGGCAACTTGCCCTGAATGTAGGCGCGCAAACGCGGCAGCAGGTGGTCGCGGTGGTGCCAGTAGACACTGCCACCGATGCTGATGCGTTGCACATCCAGCGTGGCAATCAAGTCATAAAGCATGCGGCCCATGACGTCACACAATTCATCAATTAGGCCTATAGCCCTTGCATCACCATCGTAAGCAGCTACAAAAAGTGAAGCAGCATCAGCATACCCCAGCGCGGCAAAACGTCGTGCAATGGCGTTGCCGGCGATCAAGGCCTCCACATCCCCAATGTTGCCGCAGCCGCACAAGGCCTCTGAGTTGCTGCTGACGAACAGGTGCCCGGCATGGCCTGCATTGCCATTTTTGCCACGCAACACATGGCCGTCCACGCACAGGCCGGTGCCGATGCCGGTGCTCCAGGTCACGTACGCGCAATTGGCCATCGGCACGCCGTTAGTCTGTAACGCACCCCAGCGGCGTTCGGCTTCCAGCGCCCCAATGCCGTCGTTTTCAACCCGCACATGGGCAAACGCATCACGCAGAGGGGCTTCAAGCAGCGCGGTCTGCCAGTCGTTGGGCAGGCCACGTGCCTTGCCCGCCAGGCCGCCGCAGATGTTGGGGGCAGCCAGCTCAACCATCCCGCGGTTCAGCACAAACGGGCCGCACGATGACACGCCCACGCGCCCGATGTCGCTGGCTTGCACGCTGGCCATGGCGCAGCTTTGGTCAATCAGGCGGATGATTTGCTGTGCCAGAGCATCGTTTTGACCGCGGGTGGCGGTGGGCTGGGTCACCTTGCCCCGGCTGCCTTGCGCGTCGACGATGTTGACCGCCACCTTGGTGCCGCCAATGTCCACACAGGCCACCGGCGCCGAACCTGCGGGCAGCCGGAAACCGTCAATCAGGATGTTTGATGTCATGGTGTTGTTTGATTGGTTTGGCTCGTTGTCAGACACGACCGTAGTCGTCACCCAGGCGCGTGATGTCGTCCTCGCCCAGGTACGCACCAAACTGTACTTCAATAATTTCTGCAGGCTGCGCGGTGACGTTGGTGAGCCGGTGCACCTGCCCCAGGGCAATGTCGCAGTGCTGGCCCACCGTCAGGTCAAAGCTTTGCTCACCCAGCGTGACACGGGCCGTGCCCCGCACCACCACCCAGTGCTCCGCGCGCTGGCTGTGCTTTTGCAGGCTGATGCGCTGGCCGGGCAGCACGCCTATGCGCTTGATTTTGTGGCCTGGTGCCTCTGACACTGTTTCATACCACCCCCAGGGGCGCACGGTGCGCTCAATGCGCTCAACGGTTTGGGGGGCGGTTTGCATCGGGGTCCTGGGTGTGGGTGGTGATGCCCGGATGCTAAACCCAACGCCGCCTGCAGGTGACCGCCTGATGACGAACACCTTGCCGCCGCACGCCCGGCGGGCGCCAGGTCAGCGCGGCAAATGCTGCTGCGTCCAGCGCACGATGTCAGCCAAGCCCATGGCCCCGGGCTGGCGCGCCACCTCACGGCCACCGACAAACAGGGCGAGCGTGGGAATGCTACGAATGTTATAGCGCGCACCCAGATTCTGCTCAGCCTCGGTGTCGACCTTGACCAGGCGCACCAGCGGCTCAAGCTGCGCGGCCGCCTGCTCAAACGCAGGTGCCATCTGGCGGCACGGGCCGCACCAGGGCGCCCAAAAATCGACCAACACGGCAATCTGGTTGCGGTTGATGTGGCGGTCAAAATTGGCTTCATTGAGCATCAACGGACGGGCCTCGAACAGCGGTTTGTGGCAACTGCCGCAGTTGGGCGAACTGCCCAAATTGGCACGATTGATGCGGTTGGTGGTATGGCAATGCGGGCAAACAATGTGCAGGGAGTCGGTCATGGGGATGTCCTTCTAAACCTACTAAATGGCAACGCAAACCGGCAATTCAAGCGTTCGCCTTAAAGGAATTTGGCAATTGCGGCCGCGACCATGCTCAGAATGAGGGTGGTGGTGAGCGGAATAAAAAATTCCCGACCAAAAATCTTGAAGCGAAAGTCACCCGGCAGCCTGCCAAAACCCATTTTCTGCAGCCACGGCGTGAAGCCATTGATCAACACCAAAGCCAGAAATACCACGATGAGCCAGCGAAACATGGGGTGTTGCCGTATTTACAGCGTGTGCGTTTTGTCGCCGTGCTCGAAACCCAGCGCGGCCCAAGGCTCACCCTTGTGAAAACCGATCACCTTGAAGAGTTCGCCCATTTCGTGCTCCATGATGAGTTTTTGCGCCATCACCCGGGTCGGCAAATCAGCCGCTTCCATCTGCGTGAGCAGGCCGCAGTTCATCAAAAACCGCGCCTGGTTGCAGTAGCCCAGCACACCCAGACCGGCGTCAATGCCGGCCAGCGCCACGCCAGTAAAGTTCACATGCGCGGTGATGTCTTTGAGCCCAACACGTGCCAGCGGATCCGCATCCACCTGATGCGCCTGGTGGCACATCACCGTGCCCATGTGGCGCTGCGGGTGATAATACTCGGCCTCAGGAAAGCCGTAGTCAATCAAAAACACCGCACCCGAAATCAGTTTTGCGGCCAGGGTGCGCACAAAGGACTCGCCTTGCGGGTGGATCTCGGTCAGGTAATCGTGACCACCTGCCACCTCCACGGGCGGGCGCAGGGTGGTGGCACGGTCTTGCCAGGCAAACCGGGCGTCTTGCGCGGTACCTGGCGCCGCAGGCGTGTCGTCCACCACCACACCGCGCTCATGCCAGACGCCGCTCACCCGCGCCAGCAACTTCACCGGCATGGCATCCAGCACCTCGTTGCCGAGCACCACGCCACGCATGTCGTCCGGCAGCGCGTCGACCCAGCGCACCTGGCTTTCAAACCCGGCCAAAGTGGCCTGCTGACGCGCCCGCAGGCTGCTTGAAATGTCCACGATGGTGTAGCGCGGCAAGGCCACGCCCTGCGCTTGCAAGGCTTGCAAAATTTGCAGCGCCAGTGCCCCTGAGCCGGCACCAAATTCCCATACCTCCTGCGTGCCCGTCACCTGCAGGGCCTGCACCACTTGCTGCGCCAGCGTCCAGCCAAACAAGGGTGTGATCTCCGGCGAAGTCACAAAATCACTGCTGGCCACGCGCGCACCTTGTTCAACGGTGTAGGGCAATACGCCGAATTTGGCGCTGCCGTGGGCGTAATAACCCAGACCCGGTGTGTAGAGGGCCTGGTCCATGAAGGCATCAAAGCCAATCCAGCCGCCAGCCTCACGGAGGGTCTCAGCAATGTGGCGGGAAAGGGTGCTCGTTAAACTTGGGGCTGTTGTCATAGTCTGGAATTGTCCCCGAATGTCTTCCCAACCGATCCCACCCGCTGCATCATCCTCCGGCCAACGCACTGTGCTGGTCACGGGTGCGGCTAAACGACTGGGCCGAGAGATCGCCCTGACCCTCGCCACAGCAGGTTGGCGGGTGGCAGTGCACTACCGCGACTCGGTCGAAGATGCTCGCAAAACTGTAGCTGACTGCGCACGTTTATCGGGGGCTAGCGCCTCATTTCGTGCAAATCTCTCAAACGAGACGGCGGTGCGTAACCTGCTGCCCAGCGTGATCGAAGAGTTTGGCCCGGTCGATGCCATCGTCAACAGCGCCTCGACCTTTGAGCACGACACGCCCGAGACCTTCAGCTTTGCCGCGATGGAAAAACACATGCGCGCCAACACCGGCGCAGCGATTTTGCTCAGCCAGGCGCTGCACGCTCACCTGAAAACGCGCCAGGGTGCCTTAGGCGCGGTGGTGAACCTGCTGGACCAGAAGCTCTGGAACCCCAACCCCGACTTTGTCAGCTACACCTTGTCCAAAGCCGCGCTGGAAGCGGCCAACACCATGCTGGCGCTGGCCTTGGCGCCCTCCGTGCGGGTGGTGGGTGTGGCCCCCGGGCTGACACTCACCAGCCACATGCTGACACCTGAAAAATTTGAGGCCCTGCACCAGTTGTCGCCCTTGGGGCACTCGTCCACCGCCGCAGACGTAGCCGCCACCGTGGCGTTTGCGCTGAGCAATTCGTCCATCACAGGCACCACGTTGCTGGTGGACGGCGGCCAGCACCTAATGAAGTTCGAGCGCGATTTCTCGTTGCTCTAAGCCAATACGTCGCCAGACCGGCCCGCCACTTTTTTTGAGATCCCTATGACCACCTTCAGCAGTTTCAGCATTGGCCAGCAAACCCTGACCCTCACCGGCTTGCGCTTTGACGCCAACCTGGGCATTCTTGACACCGAAAAAACTGCGCCACAACCGATTCAGGTCGATGCCGAACTGAGCCTCGGGCACCAACCCCTGCTGCCTGCAGACGACGACATCATGCACGTGCTGGACTACCGCAAGGTCCGCAAAATCATCATCGATGAATGCACTGCAGAACACGTCAACCTGCTCGAAACCCTGATTGGCAAGCTGGCCAACCGGTTGATGCAGCTGCCCGGCGTGAATGGTGTGCGCGTGAAAATTGCCAAGCTGGAGATTTTTGTCGACTGCGAAGTCGCCATCCGGATTGAAACCGGGCAGTGGTGATGAGCACACCGGCCATCTGCGCACACGACCGGCCATCGTCACGACTCGGCGAGCACCCGTAAATATATAAATATACTTAAGTGCACATAAAATCAGGGCATGAAAACCTCACTCGACTTTCCTGACCCTCTTTTTCGTCAACTCAAGGCGCAAGCTGCGCTGCAAGGCAGTTCGCTCAAAAACCTGGTGCTGGGCTTTGTGGAACGTGGTCTGCGGGAAACCCAAACTGCACCTGTTTCATCACCCCAGGACAAGGGGTGGGAAGACCAGTTAGATCCCTTCACCAAAAGCCTGCTGGGTGTTGCCGCACCCACAGATGGTCGCCCGACACCCACC
>JBBQZG010000125.1:0-9192 GCA_038207945.1 Burkholderiales bacterium | reverse complement strand
AGGTCTTTAAGGGCGTGCTGCAACGGGTGACAAGGAGCCTCTTTGAGCCACGGGGTCTCAGGCCCATTACGCCAGTCGGTCAGACGCTTTGCCATGGCCACATAGCCGATGAACTTTTCGCCTGCTTCGTGATTGGCTTTTTGCAGAGCTAACGCTTTATTAAATACGAATCGGCACGCACCAGAAAACCGGCGCATGTCACGCTGCTGCCCCCCATTGGGAATGAGTTCGAATTTGTAGGCTTGTAGGCGCTGCATGCATAAATTATACTTGGCCTATGAGAAATAATCCAGACATTCGCCACGGTAGACACTGTGTATTTTTGATGCATGTTCACTTGGTCTTCGTCACAAAATATCGACGAGAGGTGTTCACCAAAGAAATCCTAAATGCCTTGCACGTCATCTTCGCGCAAACTTGTCTTGACTTTGAGGCAGAGCTGGTCGAGTTCGACGGGGAAGACGACCACGTTCACCTGTTGGTGAACTACCCGCCCAAAGTGTCCGTATCATCGCTGGTGAACAGTCTCAAGGGAGTGTCGAGTCGAATGGTGCGGCAAAAGAACTTTCCCAATATTCGAAAGAAGCTCTGGGGTAATGCGCTCTGGTCGCCGAGCTACTTCGCGGGCAGTTGCGGCGGGGCACCGATTGCGGTGATTCGCCAGTACATCGAGCAGCAGCAAACACCACACTGAACACCAAAGTCAGGACACCTGCGGTGTCCGCGCTATCCTCTCCGCCCTGAAGGACGAAGTTTGCCGCGCATCTCGATCAAGCACCTGGCCGGTGCTTGATCGCACAGGTCATACCCGCCGCAAATCCAGTGTGAACGGAAATTCGCGGCTTCCCGGCACGTTGATGGTGGCAGGTGGCACGGCCATTTTGCCCGGCGTGTGGCCCATGGCCAGGAAGCGCGACATGCGTCGGCTCTCCGCCTCATTGGCATTAACCGGCAGGGATTCGTAGCTCAAGCCGCCCGGGTGCGACACGTGGTACTGGCAGCCGCCCAAAGAGCGTTTCATCCAGGTATCCACGATGTCAAAGGTCAGCGGGGCGTGCACGCCAATGCTGGGGTGCAGGCTGCTCGGCGGGTTCCAGGCCTTGTAGCGCACACCAGCCACATATTCACCGACCACGCCGGTGGGCTGCAGCGAGAGCGCATGGCCGTTGCAGGTGACCACATAGCGGCTTTCATTGAGGCCCTTGACGCGTACCTCGATACGCTCCAGGGACGAGTCCACATAACGCGCGGTGCCGCCGGGCGCACCTTCCTCGCCCATCACATGCCAGGGCTCCAGCGCATTGCGCAGCGTCAACTCGATACCAGCCGAACAGATCGTGCCAATCAGAGGGAAGCGGAACTCCACATGCGGCGCAAACCAGCTGTTGTCAAAGGCGTAACCGGCCTCTCGCATTTCCGCCAACACGTCCTTGAAATCCAGGTCAATGAAGGCTGGCAGCATGAAGCGGTCATGCAGTTCGGTGCCCCAGCGTGTGGCCGGGGCGCGGTAAGGCGCTTTCCAGAAACGTGCGATCAAGGCGCGCAACAGCAACTGCTGTGCACTGCTCATGTGCGGGTGCGGTGGCATCTCAAACGCGCGCAGTTCCAGCAGACCCAACCTACCGGTCGCGGAATCAGGCGAGTACATCTTGTCAATGGAAATCTCGCTGCGGTGGGTGTTGCCGGTCGCGTCAATCAGGATGTTGCGCAGCGTGCGGTCAATCAGCCAGGGTGGCATCGACTGGCCATAAATCTCGCGGTTCTTGTAAATTTGATCAATGGCAATTTCAAGCTCGTACAGCTGGTCATTGCGCGCCTCGTCCACGCGCGGGGCCTGGCTGGTGGGCCCGACAAACATGCCACTGAACAAATAGCTCAGGGACGGGTGGTTGTGCCAGTAGAGCAGCAGGCTGGCCAGTAACTCTGGCTTGCGCAAGAACGGGCTGTCAGAGGGTGTGGCGCCACCCATGACAAAGTGGTTACCCCCGCCGGTGCCGGTGTGGCGGCCATCGGTCATGAACTTCTCGGCCGATAGGCGCGACTCAAACGCAGCGTTGTACAAAAACTCGGTGTTGGCAACGAGTTCTTTCCAGTTCGTGACTGGGTGCACATTGACCTCGATCACACCTGGGTCAGGGGTGACGCTCAGCAGTTTCAGGCGTGGGTCGCGCGGCGGCGGGTAGCCCTCGAGCACAATTTGCACACCCAGGTTTTCTGCGGTGGCTTCAATGGCGGCCAGCAAGTCGAGGTAATGCTCCAGCTTTTCAAGCGGTGGCATGAAGATGTACAGCACGCCCGATTTTTCACCGACAGACTCGGCCTTGGGGCCGCTGGCACGGCGTGGGTCACGCACTTCCACGCACAAGCCGGTACGGGTGATCCAGTGGGCAGACTCCTGCGCACTGGGCACACGCGAAAAGTCTGCTGGCTCGGACTGGCTGATGCTTTGGGCGTGGGTTGCAGACGCGGAGACGGAAGCAGGCCCGGTCACCGTCTGGAATTTGCGCGCAGCCTCTGGTTGTGGGCCATTGGCAGTCAGGTAGCTGGTGGCCGTTGCCTTGTGACCGACTGCTTTTTCAACCATTGTTGCCGCCGCCGCGCGTGCTGCGGCACCCAGTGCCAAACCAGCTGTGCCCGGCGCGTATTTGGCGGCCACCATGCTGTGCGTCGGCAAGGCATCAACCAGAACGGAAGGGTCCTGCTCGATCAGGTAAGGAAAGTCTGCCTCGCTCACCCAGGGCAGCGAGTCCAACGGCAGACGCAAGCCCATGGGCGAGTCACCAGGCATCAGGTACATGCGCTCATCACGCAGAAACCAGGGGCCAGTGGTCCAGGCTGCGCCATAGGTGTCGTCATAACCTGCCACCTTGATGGGCAGAACGTAACCCACCGGGGTGTCGAGTTTCTGCTCAAACACCCGGCGCAGGCGGGCACGCTCCATTTCGTCGTCAAGTTTTGAGTTGAAAGGGTCCACATTGACCGGCAAACGACGTTCACGCCACAGGTAGTACCACGTGTCCTCAAACGCTGTCTGAATGAACTTGCCGGTGACCCCCAATTTGGTGGCCAGCATTGATGTGAAGCGTTTGGCATCTTCAGAGGTGTAGTGGGTCGGTGCGCGTTCATCGGTAAACAGCGCCGGGTTACCCCAAACCGGTTCATGGTCAGCGCGCCAATAAATGTTGAGCGCCCAGCGTGGCAACTGCTCGCCGGGGTACCACTTGCCTTGACCAAAGTGCAGGAAGCCCCCCTGGCCGTATTCCTGGCGCAGCTTGTGCACCAATTCGGTGGCAAATCCCCGCTTGGTGGGGCCGAGCGCATCAGTGTTCCATTCTGGTGCATCGCGGTCGCTAACGGCGACAAAAGTGGGCTCGCCGCCCATGGTCAGGCGCACATCGCCCTCAATGAGTTCCTTGTCTACCGCGTGGCCAAGTGCCATGATGTCAACCCATTGGTCTTCGGTGTAAGGTTTTGTGACACGGGGCGACTCGTAGATGCGGGTGACCTCCATGTGGTGGGCAAATTCAACGTCGGACTCATCCACACCGCCCTCAATGGGCGCAGCACCTGAGGGCTGCGGTGTACAAGCCAACGGAATATGGCCCTCGCCAGCCAGCAGGCCCGAGGTGGCGTCCAGCCCGACCCAGCCAGCACCTGGCAAATACACCTCACACCAGGCGTGCAGGTCAGTAAAGTCCACCTCAGTGCCGCTAGGGCCATCCAGCGCCTTGACATCAGGCTTCAATTGAATCAGGTAGCCCGACACAAAACGCGCCGCCAGACCGCAATGGCGAAGCAAGTTAACCATCAGCCAGGCCGAATCGCGGCATGAACCTGAACCCAAAGTGAGTGTTTCTTCAGGCGTTTGCACGCCGGGCTCCATGCGGATGGTGTAACGCACTGCGTGGTGTACCAACTGGTTCAGGTCGACCAGAAACAACACGCTGCGGCGTTTGGTGCGGTCGATTTTGTTCAGGCAAGTCTGCACCAGCGGTGTGACGCGATCTGGTGTCAGGTAGGGCGCCAGTTCTTGTTTGAGGTTGGCTTCGTAGCTGAAGGGAAATTCTTCAGCATCTGGCTCCAGGAAAAAATCAAATGGGTTGTAAACCGACATGTCCACAACCAGGTCCACCGTGACCTTGAACTCTTTTGTTTTGTCAGGAAACACCAGGCGCGCCTGGTAATTGGAAAAAGGGTCCTGCTGCCAGTTGATGAAATGCCCCTCTGGTTCGACTTTCAGCGAATACGAGATGATCTTGCTGCGGCTGTGCGGGGCAGGGCGCAGACGAACCACCTGTGGCCCCAGGTTAACCAGTCGGTCGTAGGTGTAGTGGGTGACATGGTTGAGTGCAGCGTGAATTGACATAAGGTGTGTCTCAAAAATTTAAATACGGTGAACCGTGTCGATCAGAACCAAACTAGCAATGTTGGTGCCAACCGTGCTCATATCGCTTGGCTGTGGTTACATGGCTTGCAGCAGCATGGTGCGGTAATCTTTCGGTGTGGCAATGCGCGGGTTGGTTTTGTGGCAGTGGTCGGCCATGGCGCCGGAGATGATGGCATCGAACATATTTTCCGTCACGCCCATGGCAGCCAAGCCTGTTGGCAACCCCAGGCGTGCATTCATGTCCTTGATGGCCTCCGCCATGTCGCTGCCTGAGGCCAGCCCCATGGCGTGCGCCATGCGTTGCAGGCGTTGTTCTTTCTGAATCGACTCAGCAGGGGCATTAAAGGCGATCACTGCGGGCAAAAACATGGCGTTGAGTGTGCCATGGTGCAACAGCGGATTGACACCGCCCAGGCTATGGCTCAGCGAGTGCACACAGCCCAGGCCTTTCTGGAACGCCATGGCCCCTTGCATGGAGGCGCTCATCATGTTCAGGCGCGCGTCGCGGTCAGCGCCATCACGGGTGGCGCGCTCAATGTGAGTCCAGCCACGCGCCAGACCGTCCAGTGCAATGCCATCGGCCGGAGGATTGAAGGCCGGCGCCATGAAGGTCTCGATGCAGTGAGCTATGGCATCCATGCCGGTGGCGGCCGTCAGAAAGGGTGGCAAGCCTAGCGTGAGCTCGGGGTCGCAAATCGCAGTTTTTGGCACCAGATGCCAGGAATGAAAACCCAGCTTACGCTGATCGTCAACGATCAGGATGGCGCCGCGCGCCACCTCGCTGCCGGTGCCTGCGGTGGTCGGCACGGCAATCAAAGGTGCCACCCGCTCGGTGATGCGGTGCGAACCCCCTTCGATCGTTGCGTAGTGGCTCAATGGCCCGGCATGGGTCGCCGCAATGGCCACGCCCTTGGCGCAGTCAATGCTGGAGCCGCCACCCACAGCAATCAAGCCATCGCAGTTTGACGCGGTGTACATGGCGGTCGCAGCGCGAACGGCGGCTTCAGTGGGGTTGGAGGGGGTTTGCTCAAACACCGCCACACGCATGCCCGGCAAAGCGTCCAGCGCTTTTTGCAAAATACCGGCGGCTTTGACACCGGGATCGGTCACGATCAGCGGGCGAGTGATGCCCGTGCGTTCGCATTCGGCTTTCAGCAGTTTGACCGCACCAAACTCAAACTGGATTTGCGTCACGTAGTAAATCAAAGCCATGTTGTTGTTTTGGGTTGGTTAGTATCAAAGCTTGCGCTCTACCCACACATTGTCACAGCTATGCCCCATCGTAACCCGCGTGCTTTACTTACACCCACCATGCATGGTGTGCTGGAACGCATGGCGCGCGCGGGTCGTGTGCCACTTCATGCGTTGACACCACAACAGGCACGGGCCGCCTATGAGGTCAATGCCGGTGTGCTGGACCTGGCACCCATCAGCCTGCACCGGGTTGAAAGTTTTACCCTGCCGACCCGCAACGGATTTGAGTTGCCGGTGCGACTGTATGCCCCAACGGACGGTCCGTTGCCCGTGCTGGTGTATTTTCATGGCGGTGGTTTCACCATCGGCAGCATCGCCACGCACGATGTGTTGTGCCGACATTTGAGCCATCTGGCGCATTGTGCAGTTCTGTCGGTGGCTTACCGGCAGGCACCGGAGCACCAGTTTCCAGTCGCGTTCGAGGACGCATGGGATGCAGTGCAATGGGTGGCCGCGCACGGCACTGACAAACGCTTGGATACCTCACGCATGGCGGTAGGTGGTGACAGCGCAGGCGGCACACTCGCTGCGGCTTGCGCCTTGCAGGCACGCGACGTGGGTGTGGCACTTAAACTGCAACTGCTGTTTTACCCTGGCACTGCAGCCCATGCCGACACGCTTTCGCACAAAACCTTTGCGCGTGGCTTTGTACTGGAAGCCGAGCACATTGATTATTTTTTCGACCTTTACATCCCCAACAGGAAAGAACGCGAGGACTGGCGCTTCGCCCCGTTGATGGCCGATGACGTGCAAGGGGTGGCCCCGGCGTGGTTTGGCTTGGCCGAATGTGACCCGCTGGTCGATGAAGGCCTGCACTACGCCGACAAACTGCGTGCTGCTGGCGTGCCTGTTGACCTGGACATATACCGCGGCGTGACGCACGAATTCATCAAAATGGGCCGTGCCATTCCGGAGGCACTCAAATGCCATCTGGATGCGGCACGCGCCTTGAAGCACGTTTTTGCCTGAGGTTCAAAAAGCCGCACGCAAATGACAAAGACAACCGCAGAACAAGGCCAGAGCAATTGCGCGCCCTGATGTGAAAACAACAGTTCAAAGTCCGAAGTTCAATAAGGCTAAGGGTAAACCCTTAAAATAACCTTTCGTTAACTTCAAAAGGACGCACCATGTCCACTCTGACAGAGCTCATCAAAGCTCTCATGCCCAACTTTAAAAGCCGACAAAGCCTTGATGACGCCTACCTATGCGCGTCTGTCGATGTGTTCGACCTTGAGCGCCGCATGCGTCTTGTTGATATGGCTACCCGCGATGACGCCCGCAACTTGATGTTCGGTACGATGATGCCGTGAAGGACCTGACGATGAACTATTCACAAAACCTCAGCAAAACAACCACCAGTTTTGGACAGACAGCCGCCTTGATGCAGGTCTTGCCCTTTGACATGGCTCGCGAACAATATGCCAAGGCTGTGCAATTTGGCTTGATCGAGCGATCCTTGCTGGGTTGGGCCAAATTCGAGCGTCAAATTGACCTTCTGGAAAAAATGACGCTGGGTCCCTGGGCGCGTCGGGTCTGAACAAGGAGGCCCGGAGAAATTCAGTCTGGGCTGACGGCGCAACCCACCGATCAGATGTCAGCAAGCAGCGGGTAGGGCGCTGGCGACAACGTCAGCAGCGGGCCATCGGCTTGCAGCGCACGCACGCCACCAGCCTCGAATGCCGTGATTTGCATCGACACAATCGCATCAAAACCACCGCTTGGTGCAGCCGCTGCCTGAACCACCAGGCCGCAAGGCTGGCTGGCATCGCCCGGGGCAAACAACTCGTCACCGGCTTTGAGCGACGCCTCCGAGTGCGCCAGATAAGCACGGCGCTTCAGGGTGCCCCTGAACTGGCTGCGTGCCACCACCTCCTGGCCCGGGTAGCAACCTTTTTTGAAGTTCACGCCGCCAATCGACTCGTAATTGAGCATTTGCGGCACCAGCGCCTCAAAAATGGGTTGCGTCACGGTGGCAACACCGCTGCGCACGTCGCCCCATGCCCATTGTTCTGGCGTCATGGGCGCACCTGTGGGCGCTGGTGCGCCTGCAGGGGCGACCCACAGCGCGCGTGCCACACCGTCGGCAGGGTAGAGTGTCACCATTGAAATTTCGTCTAAATCAGCTTTAGCCCAATTAGCGCCTTTGTATCCAGCTATGTTATTTGCAGCATTCAAAGCCGCTGATCCAGCCAGCCCGTACACCGCAAAGTCAGCGCTGGCATCGCTCAATTTGACTTTGGCACGCATCACAAACATGCTTAAGCGCTTCAGGGTGGCAGCCAGAATGTCAGTGCTGCAAATGAGCAAAATGTCGTCATGGCCGCGCTTGAAGCCTATGAAACTGGCCTGCAAGCGGCCCTTGGCGTTACAAAAGCCAGCCAATCGGGCCTCGGACAAGCCAAGCAGCGAAAAGTCGTTGGTAAGTTGGCCGTGCAGAAATTTGGCGGCATCTTCGCCTTGTGCGCGGATCAGCCCTGAATGTGTCAGCGGGGCTACGCCTTCTAATAGATTGTGCATGGTGTGAATTATCATGCGCAGTCCATTTTGAATAAGGCAGCAGGGTTGTGCGTCGATTGATCAGTTTTGTGTTGGTGCTCGCGCTGGGCTTTGGAGGCACCGCGTTCTGGTGGGTGAATCAGCCCCTGAACCTTGCCGCGCCTACGCTTGATTTGTCCATTGAGCCTGGCACCAACCCTCGTGCCGTGGCCCAAAATACCGTGACCAGCGGGGTAGAGACGTCGCCCGCGGTGCTGTACTGGTGGTTTCGTCTGTCTGGCAAGGCACGGCAGATCAAGGCAGGCAGTTACGAGCTTGAAACCGGGCTAACGCCTTACGCGTTGCTGTCCAAGCTCACACGCGGCGAGGAAGCCCTGCGCTCGGTGACGCTTGTCGAGGGTTGGACCTTCAAGCAGGTGCGCGCTGCTCTCTCAAAAGCAGAGCACCTTACGCAAGATACAAAAGGGCTAGAGGCCAATTTGATCATGAAAAAATTGGATAAACCGGCACTTGCACCCGAAGGTCGCTTTTACCCCGACACCTACACTTACGCCAAGGGCAGCAGCGACCTGAAAGTGTTGCAACGCGCGATGCGCGCCATGGACCACCACCTGGCTGATGCCTGGCAACTGCGTACGGCTGACTCGCCACTGAAAACCCCGGACGAGTTGTTGACTCTGGCCAGCATTGTTGAAAAAGAAACCGGCAGCGCCGCCGACCGCGCCATGATTGCCTCGGTATTCACCAACCGCTTGCGCATCGGCATGCTGCTGCAAACCGACCCCACCGTGATTTACGGCATGGGCGAACAGTTCGATGGCAACTTGCGCCGGCGCGATTTGCTGGCCGACACCCCCTGGAACACTTATACGCGCGCTGGCCTGCCGCTTACGCCCATCGCCATGCCTGGCAAGGCGTCTTTGTTGGCTGCCGTCCAACCCACCACAAGCAGCGCCTTGTATTTTGTGGCACGTGGCGATGGCAGCAGCCAGTTCAGCGACAACCTTGACGCGCACAATCGCGCCGTCAATAAATTCCAGCGCGGCCAGTAAACC
>JBBQZG010000124.1:0-9725 GCA_038207945.1 Burkholderiales bacterium | reverse complement strand
CTGAAAAGCCTTATGACCAGTTTCTTCATGCCCGACGAGCCCGCTGGCCCCAGCCGGGCCCAACGCCTTCAGCTTGCCACGGCGGTCTTGATGGTGGAAGTGATGCGCTCGGACGCCAACATCATCCCCGCCGAACGCGCTCAGACGCTGGCAACCCTGCGCCAGCACTTTGCCCTGAATGACGATGCTTTGATGCCATTGATGGCGCAAGCCGAGCAAACGGCCAAAATCGCCAATGACTACTTCCACTTCACCAGCGCCATGAACGACGACTTCACACAAGACGAAAAAATCCAGGTGGTGGAATACATGTGGCAAGTGGCCTACGCAGACGGCGCGCTCGATGCCCATGAAAACCACCTCATCAGCAAGGTGGCCGGCCTGCTGCACGTGACCCACGGTGAATACATCGGCGCCAAAATGCGCGCCAAGGAAGCGGCGCGTTTGCCGGACTGAGCCTTGCGCGGCTGGCATTCCCATATCACGCCTGGCAGCGCACCTGGCGTGGCCTTGCCAATAGGGAAACGTGTTCGCCCCCGTGCAGCGTGACGCTACTTTTTTTATAGCTACTTGCGCATATTTTGCTTGGGCTAGAAGCCAATTCCGTATAAATTTCGTGACAAAATGGGCCAGTCACACATTCCGTACCCAACATGGCCATTTTTCCGCAAGGTCTCACCCACATCGACAAGCGCTGCGCCAATGCAGGTGAGCGCAACACCTTGCATCAGCTCAAGCGCTGCCTGTCAGACGACTACATGGTCTGGCACGACGTACCGGTCGGGCCCAAAGCGCGCCAGCCCGATTTTGTGATCCTCAGCCCGCGCCGTGGCTTGCTGATTCTGGAGGTCAAGCACTGGTCGTGGGGTACGATTCAAAACCAGCGCGCCACCAAAGACAGCATCGAGCTGCTGACTGACCGGGGCCTGGTCACCAGCCCGCACCCCTTGCGCCAGGCGCGCGACTACGCGTTGGAGCTCAACCAGGTGCTGCAAGCCGACCCCGCGCTAGTGGAAACCGAAGACCCCTTCAAAGGCAAAAGTCGGGTGCCCTACGGCTGGGGCTGCGTGCTGAGCAACATCCGGCAAAAGCAGGTGCAAGGCGGCGACATCGAAGAGGTCTTCCCCGCTTACAAGACCCTGCTGCGTGACGACCTGGCCGACGACATGGAGGCCTACGAATTCGAGAAACGCCTGTGGGGCATGTTCACGCTGAACTTCCCCTACGCGCTGAGCCTGCCCCAGCGCGACCGGGTGCGCTGGCACCTGTTCCCCGAGATCCGCATGCAGCCCACCCAAGCCACGCTTGACTTTGAATCGGGTGGCAAACCCCTGGTTTTGCCCGACCTGATGCAGGTGATGGACCTGACACAAGAGCAAACCGCCCGCACCCTGGGCGAAGGCCACCGCGTGATCCACGGCGCGGCAGGCTCGGGCAAAACCATGATCCTGATTTTTCGGGCGCAGCAGCTGGCGGCGGCAGCGCGGGCCGATCAGCCGATTCTGGTGCTTTGCTATAACCGCGCCCTGGCGCAGCGCATCGATGCCATGCTGCGCGAGCGCGGTGTCGATGAACGCGTCATCGTGCGCACCTTTCACGCCTGGTGCCAGGACATGCTCAGGGCCTACCAGCTCGACAAGCCCTCCGTGCACGGCGATGCCTATTACGACGAGCTGGCCCTGGTCGTGCAGCGCGCGCTCGACACCGGCCTGATGCCCGGCGGCCAATACACCGCGCTGCTGATCGACGAAGCCCATGATTTTCAGGACGCGTGGCTGGCCATGTCGGCCAAACTGGTCACCCCCGCCACCCAGTCACTGCTGGTGCTGTACGACGACGCGCAGTCCATCTACCAGCACCAGCGGCGCAAATTCAACTTTGCCAAGCTCGGCATCAAGGCTGTGGGCACCACCAGCATCCTGCGGCTGAACTACCGCAACACCGCCGAGGTGCTGGCCCTGGCCATGCACTGCGCGCAGGGCATCGTGCGCGAGAAAACCGGCGCCGACGGCGAGATGCAAACCGTGCAGCCCGCCACTGCCGGGCGGCGCGGCCCGATGCCGGTTCTGATGCTGGCGGCCCATGGCCGGCAAGAGGCCGAGCTGATTGCCCAACGTATTGCCGATGCCCTGGCAGACGGCACCGCGCCCGGCGACATTGCCGTGCTGTGCCGCATCAAAAAACACATGGACGTGATTGAGCATGCCATCAAGGCCCACCACATCAGCTGCCAATCCATGAACCGCCCGGCCTTTCGCGCCTTTGACTGGGCCGCACCCAGCGTCAAGCTGATCACGCTGCACAGCGCCAAGGGCTTGGAGTTTCCCTTGGTGTTCATCGCCGGGCTGGACTGCATGCCGTGGATGGGAGAACCGCTGGACGAGGAACTGCGCCTGCTCTATGTGGGCATGACACGCGCCACACAAAAACTCGTGCTCAGCGCCGCAGGCAACTCCCCGGTGGTCAACCGCGTCAAAAATTCGCTGGAAGCCGTGGCCGCGCAGTTTGACGCAGCGGGCTAAAGATTGCTACTTTTTTTGTAGCTTTTACCGCTTATTTCATATGGATTACAGGCCAATTTCGCATATAAATAGTGTGGCCCGTAAAACTTTGGCTTGTGCCCCATGACTACGTCGCTCAAGACCCTGGCCTGAGCGACGTATGGCATCTTGAAACCTGCCCTGTGCAACCACCCACCGAGCCCGTGCCCTATGCCTGCTGCCTACCTTTTGCGCATTGAGTTGCGCGACCTCAACCCCGTGATTTACCGTGAAGTGCTGGTCGACCCCGGCATCACCTTGAATAAGCTGCACAAGGTGATTCAAGCCGCCATGGGGTGGGAAGACGACCATTTGTACGGCTTTGCCAAGCCAACTGGCAACCAGCGCTTCTACCGCACCCCACGCGAGCAGGCCTTCGAGCCACGCAACGGGGACACTTGGGATGAGGAGGCCAATGACGCCAGTAAATACAAGGTGAGTGACCTGCTGCTTGCACCCAAAGACAAGTTGCTGTACCTCTACGACTACGGTGACGACTGGGAGCACGTCATCACCCTCATGAGCGTTGTGCAGACCGAATTGGCTTTGCCCCATTTGATGAAAGCGGAAAACCGTTGCCCGCCCGAAGACTGTGGCGGCGCGCCCGGCTTTGCACATTGGTCAGACGTTTGGTTCACCCCCGAACACCCCGACCATGACACTGCTCTGGACATTTTTGGTCCAAAGGAACCCGGCACCCTGAACCTTGAGGCGCTACTAAAAGCTGTCAAAAAACTCCAACCCAAAAAACCCAAGCAGGTCAAGGTGAAATAGCTTCGCCATGGTCCGAGGTCCGAGAGTTCGGCTAGTGCGATGTCCGCGCGGCGGTGTTGGCGCAAGTTATTAGAAAAGCCCCCGCGCCGTGCCCAGTTCCGCCACCTCGTGCACGGTGCCGTCCACATCCACCACCCGGTGCAACAAGCTGTAGGCCACGCGCCATTGCATGCGGTCACATTGCAGGGTCACGGTTTTGTCGTTGAGGCGGATGATTTTGCCGGTGCGCTGCTGCTGGTCGCGGTCAAGAAAGCCCACCACATCGCCTAAGCTGACTTCGTTGCGGCCCAGGCCCTGCGGCTTTTGCTCGCGGATTTGCACATCGGCACCGTCCAGATTGATCGCGGCATAGGACAGCTTCCAGCGCATGGGTTCTTCAAGGTCCAGCACCACCAGTTCTTTGCGGCGCAACTCCAGCACTTGGCCGGGTTTGAGTTTGTTGGCCCGCAGATCGAAAAATTGCACCGTCTGGCCGACCTTCAAACGGCTTTGCACGGCCTGCAACCAACGTGGCTCGTCCAGCGCGCGGTCAATCGCGGCACGCAACCGATACAGGTCAAAGGCCGAGGCCTGATTCAGGGTCTGGAATACGTCAGAAAAGTTCATGCGTCAAGCTTTCAAATGCCACGCCACGTGCCGGGCGCCAGGTCTTGCAATGTGTAGGGCCCAATGGCCGCGCGAATCAACCGCAGCGTCGGGTAACCCACTGCGGCTGTCATGCGGCGAACCTGGCGGTTGCGCCCCTCCGAGATCACCAACGCCAGCCAACTGGTAGGAATGGACTGTCGAACGCGCACGGGGGGATCGCGCGCCCACAGCGGTGTGGGCTCGGGCATCAGGCTGGCGCGGGCGGGCCGGGTCGGGCCATCGTTCAATTGAACTCCCTGGCGCAAAGCCTGCAATGCAGCTTCGTCCGGCACGCCTTCCACCTGCACCCAGTAGGTTTTTTCCATCTTGTGGCGCGGGTCGCTGATGCGGGCTTGCAACTTGCCGTCATTGGTGAGCAGCAGCAGGCCTTCACTGTCTGCATCCAGCCGTCCGGCCACGTAGACACCAGGAATATCGATGAAGTCCTTGAGCCCGCGCCAGCGCCCCTCAGCGGTGAACTGGCTCAGCACGCCATAGGGTTTATTGAAGCAAATTAAACGGGAAGTGGGTGAAAAATCCATGGCGTACATCCTAGCGCCGGGTGTGTTCAAGGCCGGTTGGCCGTTTGGCACACAAAATCCAGCGCCGCACACACCGCCGCCACTTGCGCGGCAATGCACTGTTCTGGCGTGGTGCGGGGGCTGTCGGGGTAGACCTCGGTGGTAGTGGTGTAGCGCGCACCGGTGATGCCGGCGCACAGGCCTAAGCCCTTCATGGCGTAGTGGATGACGCCATGCGCCACCAAAGGTGAGCCAATGATGCCGCCCTGGTCATCCGCCGGGGCGATGTGTGTGACGCACGCCACCGCCCCAATGATGGCCTGCTGGAACTCGGGCTGGGGGTTGGCCGTGTCGTCCACCAAATAGAAGCCGTCCGGGATGGGATGCGGCACAAAGGGCTTGCCATCCCGCGCGGCGACTGCCGGGCGGTATTCGGAATCATCCGTGTCGGTGGTTTCGTGCAGGTCGATGTGGGCCACAAACTCCCCGCGCATGGGCGCCATCAAGCGCAGCAGCGCGGCAGACTCCTGCGCGGGGCTGGCTTCAAAAAACGACCGGTTGGGGTCGATGGCATCAAAGTTCCAGCGCTGGATGCGTTCATACGCCCAGGGGCTCACGCACGGCACCACCAGCAGGTTCACCCGGCCCGCATACGTTAAAGCATGGTCATCCAAAAAACGCAGCGCGCCGTGTACGCCACTGGTTTCATAGCCGTGTACACCGCCGGTGACCAACACGCTGGGCAGGTGCGGCTGCCAGTTGCGGGTGCAAACGGCCAGCAGATGGAAGCGTTCGACTGCATAGGCCAGCTCGCCATAGGTGGACACGTCAAAGCGTTCGCGCAGGCGCTCAACGCGGCTGAGCACGTCGTCGGCATAACTGCGCTGGCGCACCTGGCGCGCGCGCCATTGGGCCAGCTCTGCCGCGCCCCAGGCAAGGCCAGAGGTGCCAATGGGGTAAAAATGTGGATGAGTCATGGGCTGCTTGCGAGGGTTGTGACGGTTTAATAAAGCGACAGAGGCATTATCTGGCTGCGCCACGCTGTGCGGTATCTAACAGACTGTGGCACATAAGACATGTGTAATGGGGTTTTAGGAGCCAACCATGACCCAACACGCCACCATCAATGACCATGTGACCTTCCGCCCCGGCGACGGCGCGCCGCAGGTCATCCCGATTGGCCCTGTCGAGATTGACCTGACCGCCGACAACAGCGCAACGCTGAGCTGGATTGCCGACAACGGCGCCGCCGGATTGGCAGCCATTCCGCTCACTCAATACAAAGAGTACGTGCGCCAGAAGCGGATTACGCTGACCAAGTAACTTTTCTTGAAAGACCACCTTGCTGGCCCTCACCTGCGTCAACGCCAACGTGTACAGCGTCCATCTGCCTGGCGGCGCGCATGTGGGCAACCTCAAGCGCGTTGGCGCCGTCTGGAAGTTCAAGGCGGTGGGCTATGACGCCACGGGTGGCGTGGAGCCTGGTGGCGGGCCGTTGACTGAACGACACAATACGCAGCTGTCTGCGCCTGATGTGGATGAGCTCAACGCCAAGCTGGGTGGCCACGCCACTCTTTGAGCATTTCATAAGCATCCAGCGAACGATCACGCCGTGGCAGACCGGTGCCGGCTCACCGTGTGGTTTTAGGCAACCCAGGTAGCATCTGAAGCGGATCCAACACGCTGTTGGAGCTGGCGTATTCGCCCTTAATATCTACTTTTGTTCTTCAAGGATTGCCATCAAATGACACCGAACCTCTCACACCTCTCCAAATTTGGCGCTGCCCTGGCGCTGGGCACCCTGCTCTGCGGCACTGCTTTCGGCCAAGCGACTGACCCACACGCTGGCCACAACATGGCTGCACCCTCAAGCATGAGCACGTCTGCGTCAAACGCCGCCTACGAGCAGGTCAACGCCAAAATGCACAAGGACATGGCTGTGCCACTCACGGGCGATGCCGATGTTGATTTTCTGGCGGGGATGATTCCGCATCACCAAGGCGCCATTGACATGGCCGAGGTCGTGCTCAAGTACGGCAAAGACCCCAAGGTGAAAAAACTGGCAGAAGACATTGTGGCCGCGCAAAAGAAAGAAATTGCGATGATGCAGGCCTGGCTTAAAGAAAAGAAGGTCAGCAAATAAGGCGCTTTCAGGCCAGCGCCAAGAAGCCCAGCACCTCATCCAGGTGCTGGTCAAAGTCGCTCAAGGCATGGTCGCCTGCGGACAGCAGCTTGAGGGTTGCACCGGGGTAATGGCCAGTCATCTCGCGCCAATTCAACACCTCGTCGCCCTTGGCGATCACGGCAAAGTAGCGCTCGGGGTGGCTGATGCGGGTAACTTCCTGAGCTTGCAGTTCCGCCACAAACGCGGGTTCAAACAAAAAGCTCTGCTGCGGGTCGTGCCAAAGGGTGTTGTCACCGATGTATGCGGCCAAGTCACGCGCCGGGTGCACCGCAGGGTTAAACAATGCGGCCTTGCAGCCCAGTCGCTCAGCCAGCCAAGTGGCATAAAACCCGCCCAATGACGAGCCGACCACCGCCATGTTTTCTTTGGGCCAATCCGCAATGGCTTGCAGCACCCCAGCCATCGCCTGTTTTGGCGATGCGGGCAGCGCGGGGCACAACCAGGTGACTTGTGGGTGGCGGCTGGCCACTGCGGCAGCCATCATTCGCGCCTTGTTGGAAGCTGGTGAAGAGCGAAAACCGTGCAGGTAGAGCAAATGGGTGGTGGTCATAGTGAACTTATGATGCCACCAAAGCTCCAAGCAACCGCTGGCCCTGCCCCATGGGCTTTTGGCTCGCAGACCATTTTTACCTATTCCTCCAGATTCAAGCCCATGCTTAGCCCCTTCAAAGCCCTGCTGTCCCAATTTTTCATGCCTGACGGCAGCTCGTCAGCGGTGGATGACGCACGCAGCTTGCAGTTAGCCACGGCCGTGCTGCTGGTGCAAGTGATGCGCTCTGACGCCGATACCTTTGCGACAGAGCGCACCGCCACGGTGACCGCCTTGCGCAACAGGTTTGCCCTGCGCGACGACGAACTGACCCGCCTGCTGGCGCAAGCCGAAGGCACCGCCAAGGGCGCCAACGACTACTTTCGTTTTACCAGCGCGATGAACGACCAGTTCACGCAGCCCGAAAAAATCCAGGTGGTGGAATACATGTGGGAGGTCGCCTATGCCGACGGGCACCTGGACGCCAATGAAAACCACCTGATCAGCAAAATCGCCGGGCTGTTGCATGTCACGCACGGTGAATACATCGCGGCCAAGATGCACGCAAAGGAAGCGGCACAACTGAGTTTGGTTAAATAGGGCCCAGCGCGTCAAACACCCGGATTGCCGCATAGGCATCGTTGGCGGCATAGACCAGTTGCGCCTCGGTCAGCCGTGCATTGGCCCAGTTGCTGGTGGCAGCTTTTTTTGACTTGATGAAGCGCTGGTTAAACAGCACCGCCACGGCACCTTTCACGCCCATGTCTTTGCGGTAGCCGCGCTCGCGAAACACGGTGTTGAGCTCCAGAATACCGTTGGGCTCCACGCGAAGTTTCGAGATGATGCGCTTGCGGTCATCACCCAGGCCAAAACCGGCTTTTGCGATGCCTTTCATGCCCAGCAACTCGGCCGCCACGGCGCGGCAGGTCAGGTCGTGCAGCTGGAACACCCAGGCCCGCTCGGGCGTGGAAAGCTGCAAGATGTGCGGCCCATCGGATTCTTCCCCGACACGAAAGGTGGGTTTTGATTCGGTATCGAAGCCCCAGGCCGCTACAGCGGTCAGCTTGGCAAAGGCGGCGTGCGCCTCGGCCTCGTTACTGACCAGGGTGATGCGGTCCAGCCCCAGCCGCTCGAAGGGCGGGAGCAAGGCAATAGCATCTTTATCGGGGGTGACGTGGCGTGTATGCATAGGTGCGTATCATCGCCGCTCACCAACTAAGGAAATCACCATGAAGAAACTCCACGTCACCATCAAATTGGAAATGTCGGTACCCGATGACTGGGAATTGACCAGCACGTCCGAAGGCAGCCAGGTGTTAAAGCTGCCCAATGATCAATTCATGGACATTGCGATTGAGCCGCTGTTTGCCGCCGACCCGGAAGAAACATGGACCAGCACGGAGAGCGAAGATGTGTTGAACGACGTTCTGGATATGGTTGAAAGTGAAGAAGTGACTTACGAGTTCGTCACCCACTGAGACACCATTTGCCTGACCGTCGCAGCGCTAACATCCGCGCATGCTGATAGAAACTCTGGTTGCAGCCCGCGACATGGGTCGACTCAATGAAATTGCCGGTGTGCTGATTCGGCACGGCTTTGGCGAAAGTGTGCGTCGCCTGGGGCTGGCCGACCGGCTGGAGCGCGCCGGCCGGCCGCGCCGACTTGTTTGGACCCGAATGGATTGCGGAGTTTGAAAAGCTGCACAGCCATGTGCCGGCCGTCCCATTGGAGGCGCTGCTGCCCCATTTACGCGAAGATCTGGGCGGCGAACCACAAGGGGTATTTGCCCGCTTTGACGCCGAACCGCTGGCCGCCGCGTCTATTGCGCAGGTGCACAGGGCACAACTGAAAGATGGCACCGAAGTCGTCGTCAAAATCCGCCGGCCTGGCATCACCGAGGTGATCGAGGCAGACCTGCGCCTGCTGGACCGCCTGGCAGCGCTGGCTGAATCAAATTTGCCGGCCCTCAAACCTTACCGCCCGCAACTGCTGGTGCGCGAATTCGCCAAGTCGCTGCGCCGCGAATTGGACCTGGCGGCTGAATGCCGTAACGCCGAGCGCATTGCCACCCACATGGCGTCGCTGCCCTACATCGTGATTCCGCGCATGCACTGGACCCATACCAGCTAGCGGGTGAATGTGCAGGACTTTGTCGGCGGTGTGGGCCGGTGGCCAGTTAAGTCAACTCACTGCTGAGGCTGGCTTTGATCGTCGACTGCTGGCGGAGCGCGGCGCACGTGCGGTGCTGAAAATGATTGTGCAGGACGGGTTTTTTCATGCCGATCCGCACCCGGGCAATGTGTTTTACCTGAGCGACAACCGTGTGGCCTTCATTGACTTTGGCATGGTGGGGCGCCTGTCTGAGCGCCGACGCGAAGAGCTGCTGCAATTGCTGCTGGGCCTGGTAGAGCGCAACCCACAGGCCGTGGCTGACGTACTGCTGGACTGGACGGGTGACGACCACAGCGTGAACCTGGCAGCGCTTGAAACCGAAATTGAGACGTTTGTCGACCAGTACCATGGCACGCCACTGGCACAGCTCAGTCTG
>JBBQZG010000123.1:0-9742 GCA_038207945.1 Burkholderiales bacterium | reverse complement strand
AATTGGCGAAGTGGCGAGTAGCAGTGTGGGTTTGGCTGAAAAGGCAGGCAAGCTGCTGGCCGAGATCGTGCCCAATATCCGCAAAACCTCGGATTTGGTGCAGGAAATTGCGGCGGCATCGACCGAGCAGAGCAGCGGCGTTGGCCAGATCAATTCGGCGGTGAGCCAGCTCAGCCAGACCACACAACAAAATGCCTCCAGTTCTGAAGAGTTGGCGGCCACCAGCGAAGAAATGAGCAGCCAGGCCGAACAGTTGCAACAGACTATGTCGTTCTTCAAGCTCGACAGCACGGGCAACGGCGGCGCCGGTCACTTTGCCGTACGCAAGAGCACCGCCAGTGGCAAAAAGCTGCCGGCCGTCAAAACGGCAGCAGGCAAACCCTTGCCCAAGTTGGTGCAGTCGGCAAGCGCTGACCTGGATGAATCGCAGTTCACCAAGTTTTGAAGGAGCACGGCATGAATGCATTGGTCAACACCGACAAAAATGCAGCTGGCGCCCATGGGGTGGTGGCTGCGGCGGTGGACGATAAACAGTACCTGACGTTCAATCTCGGCGGCGAGATGTTAGCGCTCAGCATCCTCAGCATCAAGGAAATCATCTGGTACGCCAACCTGACCGAGGTGCCGATGATGCCCACGTGTATTCGCGGCGTCATCAACCTGCGTGGCGCGGTGGTGCCGGTGATGGACTTGTCCAACCGCTTTGGCAAGCCCAGCACACCGGTGATCAAGAGCAGCTGCATCGTGATTGTGGAAGTGCCCACGGTCACTGAGGGCGAGCACCAGAACATGGGCATTGTGGTGGACTCGGTGCAGGCGGTGCTGGAAATCCCCAGCACCGAGATTGAACCCGCACCCAGCTTCGGCGCCAAAATTCGCAGCGAATTCATCGAAGGCATTGCCAAGGTGAATGGCAAATTTGTCATCTTGCTCAACGTCAACCGGGTGTTGTCTATGGAGGAAATTGGCCAGATGGGGCAACTGGCGGACATGGCTGATTGAAAACAGTAACGGAGACACCATGAGCTTTTTGAACTCCATTGTCAGCCGACTGCTTTTGCTGGTGTGCTTGCCGCTGTTGGCCTTGCTGATGATGGCCGGCTTGGGGTCGGTGAACGAGTGGGCTAAATACCGCGCCATTGACCAGACGGAGCAGCTGATGCCGTTGGCGGTAGCCCTCAGCGATGTGGTGCACAACCTGCAAATTGAGCGCGGCAGCAGCACCGGCTTCAGCACCTCGGAGGGCAAAAAATTTGGCGACGTAGTGGCCACGCGCCGCGAGCTCACAGATGCAAGCATTGGCGTCTTGACGGCGGCAGCCACGGTGGCCCCAGACATGGGCGCACCGGCCTTGTCTCGCCTGGCCGAACTGGGCGCGGCACGTGAAGCGATCTCGGCCTTGCAAAAAACCGGTCCGCAAACGGCGGCCTATTACACCGAAACCATTGCCGTGTTGCTTCAATCATTGGCGGCCATCAGCGTGCAAGACGTCGACCCGTCGGTGGCGCGCAAGATGACGGCTTTTTTTGCCTTGATCAAAGGCAAGGAATGGGCAGGCCAGGAGCGTGCGTTTCTGACCGGCGTGCTGGTGTCTGATGCCATCAACATGGCACAGTACAAAGGATTCATGGAGCGTTTGTTCAAGCAAGACACCAACTTTGAGGTGTTTTTGACGTATGCCAATGCGGCTGAAACTCAAGCATTCAAGGCCGTGGCCCAACAAGCGTCAAGCCAGGAGGTCAACCGAATTCGCCAGGTGGTCATGGACAAAAACCTCGACGGCCAATACGGCGTGACCAGCGAGCTGTGGTTTGGCGAGTCCACCAAGCGCATTGACGCCCTGCGTGACATTGAGCAAGGCGTATCGGCTGACATTTTGCACATTGCACACAGGTCCGCCGCCAGCGCCTATCAAACATTCATCTGGTACGTGGCGGCCACGCTCCTGTGTGTGGTTTTGACGCTGCTGCTGTCGTTTTGGATCATTCGCAAGCTGCTGCGCGAGCTGGGCGGCGAACCCGCCTACGCCAAGCACATTGCGCAAGAGGTGGCCGCTGGCAACCTGACCCTGGCCATTGCCACCAAGCCGAATGACCACAGCAGCCTGCTGTTTGCCATGAAGTCCATGGTGGACAAACTTAAATCTGTGGTGAACGATGTCAATGCCGGTGCGCAAGCGCTGGCCAGTGCGTCTGAACAAATCAGTGCCACAGCACAGTCTTTAAGCCAGGCCGCCAGTGAACAGGCCGCAGGTGTCGAGGAAACCAGCGCCAGCATAGAACAAATGACGGCCAGCATTGCGCAAAACACCGAAAACGCCAAGACCACCGACGGCATGGCCAGCAAGGCCGCCAGCGATGCCATGGAGGGAGGCCTTGCTGTGGTGGCCACCGTGGACGCCATGAAGCAAATCGCCAAGAAGATCAGCATCATCGACGACATTGCCGCACAAACCAATTTGCTGGCCCTGAACGCCGCCATTGAAGCGGCGCGTGCCGGTGAACACGGCAAGGGCTTTGCCGTGGTGGCCGCTGAGGTGCGCAAACTGGCCGAGCGCAGCCAGGTGGCGGCGCAGGAGATTGGCGAAGTGGCAAGCAACAGTGTGGGTCTGGCCGAAAAGGCCGGCAAGCTGCTGGCCGAGATCGTGCCCAACATCCGCAAAACGTCTGATTTGGTGCAAGAGATCAGCGCGGCCTCCAGCGAGCAAACCGGCGGTGTCAACCAGATCAATGCGGCGGTGGGGCAGTTGAGCCAGACGACCCAGCAAAACGCCTCGGCCTCTGAGGAACTGGCCGCCACCTCGGAGGAGATGAGTGGTCAGGCCGAACAGTTGCAGCAGACCATGCAGTTCTTCCGACTGGGCCAATCTGATGCTATTGAATAAATAGCTGCTAGCGCTTGTTTAATTAGGGCTTGAGGCCTAAAACGCATATAAAAACCCAAGGATCGAAGTTGCAGGCCAAACCCATCACGGATGCTGAATTTGCGCAGTTTCAGCGCTTCATTTTTGACGCAGCAGGCATCTCGATGGCTGACGCCAAAAAGGCGCTGGTCACCGGCCGTTTGGGCAAGCGGCTGGCGGCGCATGAGCTCGACAGCTTTGGTGCGTATTTCAAGTTGCTCGCAAGTGGCCAGCACCCCGACGAGGTGCAGATGGCGGTTGACTTGCTGACCACCAACGAGACCTATTTTTTCAGGGAAATCAAGCATTTTGAGTTCATGCGTGCGCAGGCGCTGGCCGCGCGCAGCCGGCCGCAGCCCTACCGGGTGTGGAGCGCGGCGAGCTCCAGTGGCGAAGAGGCCTACAGCATGGCCATGGTGCTGATGGACTGCATGCAGACCACGCCGTGGGAGATTTTGGGTACTGACATCAGCACCCGGGTGCTCGATGGCGCACGCCGTGCGCTGTATTCCATGGAGCGTGGCCGCCACATTCCGCAAGACTATTTGCGCCGCTTTTGCCGCAAGGGTGCCGGCCAATATGACGGGCATTTGCTGATTGACCGCACACTGCGCAGCAAGGTGGTGTTTCGCCAGCTCAACCTCAACACCGCGTTGCCGCAGTTGGGCCAGTTTGACCTGGTTTTTTTGCGCAACGTGATGATTTACTTCAACAACGCGACCAAGCGCGAGGTGGTGGCGCGGGTGATTTCCACCCTCAAACCGGGCGGCTACTTTTGCGTGGGCCATTCCGAGAGCCTCAACGACATCAGCACGGCGGTGCAGATGGTGGCGCCCTCCATTTACCAAAAGCCGCTCTGACATGGCCAAGCTGAACCATTTGCTGGACATCTTTTTGCAGCCGGGTGAGCTGTTTGTGGCCGATGCCGGTTTTCAGATTCGCACCATTCTGGGTTCGTGCGTGTCGATCACGCTGTGGCACCCCGAGACCTGTCTGGGCGGCATGTCGCATTTTTTGTTACCGACACGCGGCCATCCGGTCAAACGCAAAGACCTGGACGGCCGCTACGGCGACGAGGCCCTGCAGCTGATGATTGACGAATTGCATGCCCGCGGTGTGGCCGCCGAAGAGTGCCAGGCCAAGATTTTTGGCGGCGGCAACATGTTTCCGGGACAAGCCCACGCCAGCGGCATCATGGTGGGGCAGCGCAACGGGTTGGCTGCGCGCGAGCTGTTGCAACTGCGTGGCATCAAGGTCACCAAAGAGAACCTGTTTGGCATTGGTCACAGGCAAATTATTTTTGATTTGAGCCGGGGTGATGTGTGGGCGCGTCAGGTCCAGCCTTCGACGCTGGAGCTTGACGCGCAACCGGCAGAAGGGAAAAAAGCATGAGTCGAATCAAAGTTCTGGTGGTGGATGACTCGGCGGTGGTCCGCCAGGTGGTGGCGAGCCAGCTCAGCGCAGACCCCGAGATTGAGGTGATGGCCGCCGTGGCCGACCCGATTTTGGCGATTGCCCGCATGAAGGTGCAGTGGCCTGATGTGATCGTGCTCGACATAGAGATGCCGCGCATGGATGGCATCACCTTCCTGAAACTGGTGATGGCTGAAAAACCGACACCGGTGGTGATTTGCTCCACGCTGGCCGAAGCCGGTGCGCAAACCTCGATGCTGGCGCTGGCCGCCGGTGCGGTGGCGATCATCACCAAACCAAAAATCGGCTTGAAGCAGTTTCTGGAAGACGCCTCGGAAGACTTGGTCACGGCGGTCAAGACGGCAGCCAAAGCCAATGTCAGGGTGTTGCGCGCCACCAGCAAGAATACGGCCGATGTCATCATGCCGGCGGTCAGCGAAAAACACTCGGCCATGATCCAGACCACCGAGCGCGTGGTGGCACTGGGCACTTCCACCGGCGGCACCCAGGCACTTGAAGTGGTGCTGACTGGCTTGCCGCGCGTGACGCCGGGCATTGTCATCGTGCAGCACATGCCCGAGAAATTCACCGCCGCCTTTGCCGAGCGGCTCAACAGCCTGTGCCAGATTGAGGTGCGTGAGGCGCAGAACAACGACCGCGTGGTCAACAGCCGGGCACTGATTGCACCGGGTGGCAAACACATGCTGTTGCGGCGCACTGGCGCCCAGTATTACGTGGAGGTGATGGACGGCCCGCTGGTGAACCGGCACCGCCCGTCGGTGGACGTGTTGTTCAGGTCGGTGGCCAAATGCGCTGGCGCCAACGCGCTGGGCGTGATCATGACCGGCATGGGGGACGACGGTGCGGCCGGTTTGCTGGAGATGCGCAAGGCCGGGGCCCGCACGGTGGCGCAAGATGAAGCCAGTTGTGTGGTCTATGGCATGCCCAAAGAAGCCGTCAAGCGTGGGGGGGTCGAAAAAACCGTGCCCCTGACCGCCATCGGCCGCGAGATCATGCAGCAGCTTTCAGGCGTGATGGTGCGCTGATGCCAGTTTTCCTGGGCCGTCCGGCGTTGGCTTGCATCGCTTGGCCGCACTGCATTTGGTTTCGCGCCTCATGTGGCATTGATCTGGAAACGGAACGGGGTCAGGATTTTTATTACTTTTTTTCGGAGAAACCGCGATGAGCATTGAATGGAAAGAGGCTTACAAAATTGGCCGTCCGGACATCGACACACAGCACCAGCACTTGTTTGAGCTGACCCGCGCCTTGATGGCCACAGACGATCTTCCCACCTTGCGTGGGCTGCTGATGCAGCTTTACAAACACACGCGTGAGCATTTTGAACTTGAAGAGGCGTTGATGCGCAAGCTCAACTTTCCGGACACCAGCGCCCACACCGACGACCATAACCACTTGCTGTCCCGACTGAATGTCGTTTGCCAGGAGGTCGGGCAAGGCCAGGTGAACAAGTCTGCCGTTGACGCGCTCATGAGCGACTGGGCGCTGCGCCACGTAGCGCACGACGATGCGCAGTTAAACGTTTTCATCGCCAGGCAAACCTGACGTCTGTGCCTCTGCGGCCTCCACTTGGCCTGTACCCGCGCCGGCTTTGAGACTGAGAGGTGCTTGGTCTTGGCCGCCAAGTCCTCAGGCGTACATGTAGGCGCGTGACCAGAGTGTCGGGTTAAGTTGGTCGCTGGTGCCAGCCTTGCAGGCCAACGCCTGATAGATTGACACCCAGTTCTGGGCAAACGCATGTGCACAGCCGGCCAGGTAAATGCGCCAGACCCGGTAGGTGGTCTCGTTGACCATGGCGCGAATCGCGTCCTGTTGATGCTCATAGTTTTCCGACCAAAGTGCCAGCGTTCGCGCGTAATGGCGGCGCAGGCATTCCACATCAAGCGCTTCCAGCCCGGCGCTTGGCATGTCTTTGAGGGCCAGACTGATATGCGGCAACTCGCCGTTCGGGAACACGTATTTTTCGATGAATTTCGCCGCGCCCAGGGGGGCGGAGCCGCTGCCAGGATCGGTGGAAGTGATGCCGTGGTTCAGCACCAGGTCGCCGTCCTTGAGCAGGGCGTGGATCTTGACGAAATAGGCCTCCAGGTGGTTCAGTCCCACATGCTCGAACATGCCGATGGAGGTGATCTTGTCAAACTGCCCGTCACGCGCAGCCATGTCACGGTAATCCTGCAACCGAATTTCGACCTGGTGGGCCAGGCCCGCCCGCGCCACCCGCTCAGACGCCAGCGCATGCTGGTTTTTCGACAGGGTGATGCCGACCACGTTGGCGCCATGTTTTTGCGCGGCGCGCAGGGCCACCCCCCCCCAGCCACACCCGATGTCGAGCAAACGTTCACCTGGCCTGAGCATGAGTTTGCCCAGCACATGGTCCAGTTTGGCGTTTTGCGCTTCATTGAGTGATTCGGTTCGGGTTGGGAAGTAGGCGCAGGAATAGACCATGGCCTCATCAAGCCACAGACGGTAGAAGTTGTTGGAAACATCGTAATGGTGCGCTATGGCGTGGGCGTCCTTGACACGGTCATGGCTTAAAGCTTTGACCAGGCGTCCAAAACCGCCTTGCATGGGCGCACCAAGTTGTGCCAACCGCGCCGCAGTGTCCACAATGTCCGCTGCCTGTCCTTGAACGTCAAAGTGACCGTTGACGTAACCTTCTGCCAGCTTGTCCAGACTGGGGGGCGCAAAGTACCTGAGCGCTCCCGGGCTCAGGATGCTGACTGTGACTTTGGGTTGAGGCCCCAGATCATGCTGAAAACCATTCCAGAGTTTCAGCCTCAAAGGAATGTCGGATGCCGGGATCAATGCCGCCAGAGCGTGGGGAATACGGCGGTGTTCAATGTTCGGGGCTGTAGCGCGGGTGTCCATCAAATCAGCTCCGCTGGTCCAGATGTGATCATGGCCGCGCAGCACCAGTGGGTGAGGTTGAAGGCGCCAGAGATTGCCGCTACCACCCAAACCGCGGTGGTAGAAGTCAGAACAAGTTGATGTCGCGTCATAGTGACTCCAGCTGGGCGGTGTGGCGTTGTACCGATGGGTTGGGTCTGGATGCTAGAGCGCCCAGAATCGCCGCCATTGAGAATTGTCATTCAGGCATCGCTTGCAACGCGTCGTCTCCTGGCTTCAGACGGAGCCGTTTGTAGGGTGGAAATTGGACAAGAAGCAAACCTGCACAAAGGTCCAAAAGAAAGCACTGGTGGCCACCCGGCCTAAGGCGGACCAGGTCATGACTGCGCCATGGCCTTCCTCTTGGCTTGCCTAAGTCAAAACATGGGGGCGTCGCCCTCTGGGTTAGGCGTTCCAGCCCCGGAAGACGGTTTAGGCGCGGCGGCGATCATGCAATCCGTGGTCAGAATCAGGCTGGCGATGGAGGCCGCGTTTTGCAGCGCCAGCCGCGTGACCTTGGCCGGGTCGATGACACCCATCTGTAGCAGGTCGCCATACGTCCGGGTCGCAGCGTTGTAGCCAAAAGCTTGGTCCGTCGATTCATCGACCCGGTTGAGAATCACCGAAGGCTCATCTCCTGCATTGCTCACAATGCGCCGCAGCGGTTCCTCAAGGGCACGCGACACCAGGTGAATGCCAGAGGTTTCATCAAGCGTGCCGCCGGTCAGATTTGCCAGCGCGCGGCGCGCCCGAAGCAAAGCCACGCCGCCACCCGGAACAATGCCTTCCTCTACCGCAGCGCGGGTGGCGTGCAAGGCATCTTCGACACGCAGCTTGCGCTCCTTCAGCTCTGTCTCGGTCGCCGCGCCAACCTTGATCAGGGCCACACCCCCGGACAGTTTGGCGGCCCGCTCGTCAAGTTTTTCGCGGTCGTAGTCACTGGTCGCCAGTTCGCGCTCCTTGCGAATGGTGGCAATCCTGTTCTTGATGGCTTTGGGGCTTCCTGCGCCACCAATCAGCGTGGTGGCTTCTTTGGTGATTTCCGCGCGAGTCGCACGCCCCAAGTCGGCCAGTTTGACCTTGCCCAGCGTCAGTCCAACCTCATCACTGACGACCGTGCCCCCGGTCAGCACCGCGATGTCCTGCACCATCGCTTTGCGTCGGTCGCCAAATCCCGGGGCCTTGACAGCGCAGGTGCGCAAGGTGCCGCGCATCGTGTTGATCACCAGCGCCGCCAGAGAATCGTTGTCCATATCCTCGGCGATCACCAGCAAGGGCCGACCCGCCTTCACAATTTCTTCCAGCAGTGGCAGCAAGTCCTTCAGCGACGACAGTCGGCCTTCACATAACAAAATCGCCACATCTTCCAGCACGGCGCTTTGTCGCTCTGAATTGTTGATGAAGTAGGGGGACAGGAAGCCCCGGTCAAACTGCATGCCTTCCACCACTTCAAGCACGCTCACCAGCCCCGAACCGTCTTCAATGGAGATGGCGCCTTCACGCCCCACCTTGTCAATGGCACTGGCGAGCAAATCGCCAATCGAGCGGTCATTGTTGGCCGAGATGGCTGCCACGTGCGCAATTTCCTGGGAGGTGGCGCAGGGCTTGGCCATTTTCTTGAGCTCTGCCACCACGGTGTCGATCGCCAGTTCAATGCCACGTTTCAGGTCCATCGGGTTCATGCCACCCGCCAGGTAGCGCAGACCTTCCTGGATCATGCCGTGGGCCAGCACTGTGGCGGTAGTGGTGCCATCACCCGCCATTTCACTGGTGCGGGCAGCCACTTCGCGCAGCAATTGCGCGCCCATGTTTTCAAACCGGTCTTCAAGTTCAATGGACTTGGCCACCAGCACGCCGGAATTCACAATTTGCGGCGGACCAAAATCGCGTTCCAGAATCACAGTGCGCCCGCGCGGCCCTAAAGTGACTTTAACGGCCTCTGCCAGCGCATCCACGCCGCTGCGGATTTTTGCGCGGGCCGCATCGTGAAAAAGGAGTTGCTTGGGTTGCATGGTCGATGCCTTGATGTGTGACTGGCCCACATGCTAGGTGCGCCAGGCTGCGGCAAAGATGAGAAATCGCAAGCCCCCCGCTATTTCCCCAAGATCGGGAACAGCTTGATCAGCCCGTCTGACATCACTTCGACCGCCAACGCCGCCAAAATCAGGCCCATCAGACGGGTCATGACGTTGATGCCGGTTTTTCCAAGCCCTCTGGCGATGGGTTGCGCGAGTGAAAAGCACAGCGCGGTCGCCAGCGCCACCACCACGCCATAGCCCACCAAGGTGCCCAGTTGCAGGAAGGTTTTGGCCTTTTCCGCGTAAATCACCACGGTGGACATGGTGGCCGGGCCAGTGAGCAGCGGAATGGTCAGCGGCACCACCGCAATGCTGGCGCGCGCTGCGGCGTCGTGCACTTCTTCTTCAGTGGTTTTGGATTCAACGGGGCGTGCATTGAGCATGGACAAGGAAGAGGTCAGCAGCAGCATGCCGCCACCGACTTGAAAGCTGGCCAGCGAGA
>JBBQZG010000122.1:0-9749 GCA_038207945.1 Burkholderiales bacterium | reverse complement strand
GCTTGTCTTTGATGCGGATGTGCAATGTTTTCATTAGAATGAATTCTACTTGGTCTATAAAAAATTATGCAGACATTCGCCACGGCAGACACTGTGTATTTTTGATGCACGTTCATTTGGTCTTCGTCACAAAATACAGGTGTGAGGTGTTCACCAAGGAAATTTGGAATCAATTGCACGTCATCTTTGCGCAGACTTGCCTTGATTTTGAGGCTGAGCTGGTCGAGTTCGAAGGGGAAGATTGACTACGTTCACCTGTTGGTGAACTATCCACCCAAGGTGGCCGTGTCAAACTTGCAGCCTCAAAGGTGTATCGAGTCGCCTGGTGCGCAAAAAGAACTATCTGAGCATCCAACGAAAACGGTGGGGCAATATGCTGTGGTCGCCTTCCTACTTTGCGGGCAGTTGTGGCGGCGCACCGATTGAGGTGATTCGCCAGTGCAGCGAACAACAGCGAACAACAACATAAGGACGGCGCTGCCGTCCGCGCTATTCATCCTCCCCCTGAACGGAGAGGATTTCCGCGCAATCTGTTAAATTCAGGGCGATTTTCCGCAGACTTCAAGCAGAGGGCGGCGCAAACAGGCGCTTGATGCCCTCAGGACAACAAAAATGATCAAAAATTTCATCAACAAATTACTTGGCAAACCTGCCCCTGTGGCGAAGCACCCCTTTGGCAAGCGCATGGAAATCGGTCCGGCCGAGCATGGCATCAACCCCAAATTGGTTGACGAACGCGCCGCGGGCGTGGTGCGCACGCTCAAACAGGCTGGTTTTGAGGCTTACATCGTCGGTGGTGCCGTGCGCGACCTGATGCTCGGCCTGGCACCCAAAGATTTTGACGTGGCGACCAACGCCACCCCCGAACAGGTCAAGGGTCTGTTTCGCCGCGCCTTCATCATCGGGCGCCGCTTTCGCATCGTGCACGTGGTGTATGGCCGGGGCCGCGAGCATGAAGTGATCGAGGTTTCCACATTCCGTGCCTACCTTGACAACGTGGCTGCGGAGCAGGTGGCAGGCAACGAGAAAACCAGCAAGAGCGAGCTGGCAGGCATGACACACGCGGTCGACAGCACGGGCCGGGTGTTGCGCGACAACGTCTGGGGGCCGCAAGAAGAAGACGCGGTGCGGCGTGATTTCACCATCAATGCCATGTACTACGACCCTGAGACGCAAATCGTGGTGGATTACCACCACGGCATCAAGGACTCGAAAAACCGCGTCATCCGCATGATTGGTGACCCCGCCGCGCGCTACCGCGAAGACCCGGTGCGCATCATTCGCGCCATCCGTTTTGCCGCCAAGCTCAACGGCTTGGGCTTCACGCTGGAGCCCAAAACTGCCACGCCGCTGGTGAAATCCAGGGCATTGCTGGCCGAGGTGCCGCAAAGCCGCCTGTTTGATGAAATGCTCAAGCTGTTGCTAACTGGTCATGCGCTGGCCTCCATCGAGCAGCTCAAGGTGCTGGGCATGGCACACGGGATTTACCCGCTGCTGGATGTGGTGGTGGAGCGCGTAGAGTCACCGTTTGTCAAATCTGCCCTGCAAGACACGGACCGCCGGGTGGGCGAGGGCAAGCCGGTGGCGCCCAGCTTTTTGCTCGCCTGCGTGTTGTGGGCCGATGTGCGAGACGGCTGGGCCAAGCGCATCAGCGAGCGCCAAAGCCCCCATCCTGCCTTGCAAGATGCGATTGAAGATGTGTTCAACGCCCGCATTGGTGATGTGTCCGGCCGCGGCAAGCTGGCAGGAGACATGCGCGAAATCTGGTTGATGCAGCCGAGGTTCGAGAAGCGGGTGGGTAGCGCGCCCTTTGGCCTGACAGAGCAGCCACGTTTCCGGGCGGCATTTGACTTCATGCGCCTGCGCGCTGAAAACGGTGAGCTCGACATTGTGCTGTCGGACTGGTGGGAAGAGTTCAGCATGGCTGACGACAACCTGCGCAACGACATGGTCGATGAGGTCAAGCTGGAGCAACAGCAGCGTGCCAAGCCAGCGCGTCCGCCGCGTATGCCTCGGGTGCACAAAGTCCCGACTGGCACGGTTGAAGGTGCAGCCATGCCAGCTGCGGCTAGCGAACCCGTCAACCAGGCAGATGTGCAGTCCGATGTCATGCCGGGCGAAGGTGCAGAGGCACCGAAAAAGCGCCGTCGTCGTCGCCGCCCTGCCGGCCGCAACGTGGGCGACGCCCCGATGCAAGACCCGCAGGAATGAGGGATGTACACGCTGAGGTTCTGGCCTACATTGCGCTGGGCGGGAATCTGGGTGATGCACAGGCGGCTTTGCACTCAGCAGTAAACCAGATTGCCGCCTTGCCGCAGACCCGGCTGGTCGCCAAATCCAGCCTGTACCGCAGCGCGCCAGTGGATGCCAGCGGCCCGGATTATGTGAATGCCGTCATGGCTGTGCGCACGCGCCTGAATGCGCATGAGTTGCTGTTGAAATTGCAGCACATTGAAATTCTCGCCGGGCGCGCGCGGCCTTACCTCAACGCGCCGCGCACGCTAGACCTGGACTTGTTGTTGTACGGTCAGGCCAGCATCGACAGCCCGCGCCTGGTGGTGCCACACCCACGCATGTGGCAGCGGGCTTTTGTGCTGTTGCCGCTGGCTGAAATTGCCCCCGAACGCGTGAGCTTGGTGCAGTTGACCGCCGTCGCAACACAACGCATTGAACGCTTGCCAGCTGACCCACAGCAAGCCCAATGACGCACTGATCTTGAGACTTTGCCGCGCTAAAATGCGCCCGTGTTACCTATTGGAATGGATCTGTCAATGACTCTGCAAAACCTTCGCCTTGCGTCCAAAATTTGGCTATCCACCTTGTTCATTGTGTTGGGCCTGGCGCTGGTGTTGGGCTACACCGCCGTGCGCTCTGCCAGTGACCGCTCGGAAAGCACGGAGGTGTTGGACACGCTAAATGCCCGCGTCAAAATGGTCATTCGCTGGGCTGGCTTGACCCAAACCAACGCTGCCCGCTCCCAGGCCGTGCTACTCAGCAATGATCCCTCGGTGGAACTCGGACTCAAAGATGCAATGGCCACCACATCGGCTGACATCGGTCTGGTTCAAAAAGCCATTGATGCGCAAGACCTGACCGCTGCAGATCGCAACCAGTTGGCAACCATTGCCGATAACCGCAAGCGCGTGTTGGAAACCCGGGCACAAGCCATGAAGCTGCGCGCTGACGGTGTTGCAGAAGAAGCGACCAAGCTCATCAACACCTTGTACTTGCCAGCCATGGACGCGTACCAAAAATCGCAGCGTGACTTTGTCGCCATGCAAGAGCAGGCTTATGAAGCCACCCGTGCCAACTACGCCAAGCGCGCCAGAGAACTGATCATGATTGCCAGTGGTTTGACACTGTTTCTGGTGTTGGGCATTTTGATGGGCGCGGCATGGCTGATTCGTTCTATCCGTCAGCCCCTGACACAAGCCAACTCCCTGGCTGCGAGCATCGCCAAGGGCGACCTCAGCATGCAAGTCGACACCAGCCGCGGTGACGAATTTGGCGATTTGATGAAGTCGCTGGCCAGCATGAACGCGTCACTGGGGCAGATGGTGAACCAGGTGCGACACAGCACCGACAGCATTGCCAATGCCAGCTCGGAGATTGCCGTCGGTAACAACGACCTGGCGCAACGCACCGAGCAAACCTCCAGCAACCTGCAGTCCACCGCCTCCAGCATGGACCATTTGACACAAACTGTGCAGGTCAGCGCCGACAACGCCCGTCAGGCCAGCACGCTGGCGGCAACAGCGTCCACCGTGGCCGAGCGCGGTGGTGCTGTGGTGCGCCAGGTGGTCACCACCATGGAAGAAATCAATGCCAGCAGCCGCAAGATTGCCGACATCATTGGCGTGATCGACAGCATCGCCTTTCAAACCAATATTCTGGCGCTCAACGCGGCGGTGGAAGCGGCCCGCGCCGGTGAGCAGGGCCGAGGCTTTGCCGTGGTGGCCAGTGAAGTGCGCAGCCTGGCACAACGCAGTGCCGAGGCCGCCAAAGAGATCAAGATGCTGATCAACACCTCGGTTGACAAAGTGGCCTCGGGTACCCAGTTGGTGTCTGATGCGGGTGTCACCATGAACGACATCGTGCAGTCGGTGCGCAAAGTGGTGGATGTGATTGGTGAAATCACCGCCGCTTCAGGCGAGCAAAGCTCTGGCATCTCCGAGATCAATGGCGCCATTGGCAACCTGGACCAGATGACCCAGCAGAATGCAGCGCTGGTCGAGCAGAGCGCCGCTGCCGCCGAGAGTCTGCGCGACCAGGCCGACCAATTGGCACGTGCTGTGGCGGTATTCAAAACCAGTGGTTCTGGGCTGACCGTGCAGCAGCGCCCACAGCGCGACATCACGCCACGGCCGCAGCAAGTGACTTACCGCAGGCCTGCGCCATTGCCTGCGGCCAGGGCCAAACCCGCGCTGTCAGCCCGGCCAGCTTTGAAACAGCTTGCATCGGCGCCTGCCGCCCCTGCATCCAAACCTGCGCCTCGCCGACCAGCGCTGGCCAAATCAATCGCGCCAAAAACAGCAGCAGCCAAGCCCGCGCCAGCGGCTGCGAGTGATTCAGACTGGGAAACTTTTTGAGGGAAAGACAGCGCGCAGGCAAAACTGCGTGCGCGCCGTCCCGGAAAATCAGACGGTGTTACGCCACTTCCGCAATCAGTTCAATTTCGACGCACGCACCCAGCGGGATTTGCGCCACGCCAAAGGCGCTGCGGGCATGCGCTCCCGCCTCAGCGCCAAACACCTCGCCGATGAGCTCGCTGGCACCGTTGGTCACCAGATGTTGCTCGGTGAAATCGCCGGTGGAGTTCACCAGTGACATCAGCTTGACAATCCGCTTGACACGGTTGAGGTCGCCCACAGCGGCGTGCAGCGTGCCCATCAAATCAATGGCCACCGCGCGCGCGGCCGCCCTGCCGTCTTCTGTGCCCATGTTTTTGCCCAATTGACCAGCCCACACCTTGCCGTCCTTCTTGGCAATGTGGCCGCTCAAAAACACCAGGTTGCCGGTTTGAACAAAAGGCACGTAAGCGGCAGCGGGTGCAGCAACAGGGGGCAGGGTGATGCCGAGTTGGGTGAGTTTGGCGTAAACGCTCATGGTTGTGTCTTTCAATGAATTTTATGAAAAAATGGGCTGTAGCCCTTTATTTATATGCATAAATAGCTATCAAATTGATAACATCCCGCGCCTTGATTTTAAGACCTGAACTGTCCCTGATTTTGTCCTGGGCCGAGCCTTTGCGTCTGATACTGTCCCTGTCCCTGCGACTGGGTTTGTGTCTGGGGGGGCTGCGCAGCCGTCAACTCAACCACGGGCTCCACCGTGACGCCGACCTTGAGGATGTGGCTGGCGCCACCGTGAATCACCCCGCGCAGCGGTGACACATCAGAAAAATCGCGACCAAAGGCCAGCGTCACATAGTCTTCACCCGGCGAGAGCCAGCCCGCGCGGTCATTGGTGGGGTCAAGGTCAACCCAGCGTTGACCTGGCGGTAAATCAGGCACATACACCGCGGCCCAGGCGTGCGATGCATCGCTGCCCTTGAGCTTGACCGTGCCGGGTGCGGGCAGCGTCAACAAATAGCCGCTGACATAGCGCGATGCCAACCCCAAGGAGCGCAGGCAAGCGATCAAAATATGCGCAAAGTCCTGGCACACGCCTTTGCGCTGGGTCAGGGCTTCAAGCGCCGGGGTGTTGACTTCGGTGCTCTGGCTCTCATAGGTAAAGTCGGCAAACATGCGGTGCATCAGGTCAAGTGCCCCGGCCAGCACAGGGCGACCCGGCGGGAAACTGGGGCGGGCATACAGCGCAAATTCGCTCTGCCTGGGCACCATGGGCGAGGCAAAAACAAATTCGCTGGCTGAATCAAAAGGCTCGCCCGCCTGGTAGCGCAGGCGCTCGCGCACGCTTTCCCAAGCCAGTGTGCTGCCCGGCAAGCTGCTTGCCTGTGTGACCACCTCACTGTGCGCCACCACGCGCAACTGGCGGTGCGGGACTTGCAACGAGAAAAAACTGCGGGTGTTGCCATACACATCCCGGGTTTTGCCCAGGCGTGCCGGGCTGGGAAACACCTCAAGCCGGTGGCTGAGCAGCTGCTGGACCGGGCTTTGCAGGGGCGTCAGGTAAGCCATGTGCTGGGCCGTTTCGACCGCTGGCCGGTAGTCGTAGACGGTTTCGTGGGTGATGCGCAACTTCATGTGGCCCCCACGCTGTGATTGACCAGACCACTGTGGGTGAAGTACGTGGTGCTGATCTCGTCCGACACATCAAACGCCGCCTGCGTACATTGCTGCAGTACCATTTTGAGCAGTTCAAAGCGCGGTGGTGCCGCCACACCAGCGGCTTGACGTGCGTCCAGGGCCTGATCGAACGCCGGGCTGGCCAAGTCCACCTGCAAGTCACACAACTGCGCCAGGCCCCAGATGTTCGGGTTGGGCACTTTCAACGCCAGCGCACTCAGTTCCTGTGGTTCGCTACCTGCCAGCTTTGCAAGACGGCCACGCAAGGTGTGCGCCACCCAGGCGATCGAGCGCGGATTGTCGCGGTCAAGCACCAGCAGGTCAATCAAAGCGGCCATGTCGCGGCTTTGCTGAAACTGGGCATGAAAGGTGATGGCACTGTCAAACAGTTCCACCATGGCGTCAAAGCCGCTCTCGGTGTCAAGGCTGCCACAGACCAGCGCCCGGCTCAAGGCACCGGAGAGAAAACCCAGGCGCTCCACGTGCCGGCCGATGCTGAGCAGACGCCAGCCGTCGTCACGCGTCATGCGATCAGTCTGCGCGCCTGTGATGGCCGCCATGTGATCGCTGGTGTCTTTCAGAATCTGCAACGCCTGCAGGGTCGAAAAATCACCTTTCTGCCGCGCCAACGCAAAGCGGGTGAAAAGGTCTTCTTCGGCCCGGGTGATGATGCGCCAATGCTCCTGGGACAGGCGTTCGCGCACAGTGGATGCGGCCAGTTTCAGGGCACGCAGGTAGTAACCCACGCTGGTGGCGCCTGCGGTGCTGCCCAGGCTGTCGACCAGGGAGCGTTCGAACACACGTACCGCTTGCGCCGGGCTGGGCACACCCGGCAGCACCAGTGTGTTGGCCAGCGCCATCTGGCCTAGCCATGTGATCAAGGCGGGGCTGGATTGCTCTTCGCCGTGCAGGCATTCAAGTGTCAAACGCGCCAGGCGAATGGCATTTTCAGCGCGCTCGGTGTAACGTCCCAGCCAAAACAGGTTTTCTGCAGCGCGGCTGGTCACCAGCCGTTTGCGTTGCATCAGGCTCTCCGGACTCAGGTGCGGCGGCAGCATGGTGGTGGCATCGACCTCGCCTTGCGTGAGCGCCCAGACGTCGGCACTGCTGCCGCCGCGCTGCATGGTGGTGATTTCCTGGCCGCGGCTGGCCACCCGGGCCAAGCCGCCAGGCAACACGCGCCAGCCCTGAGCACCGTCAGACACAGCAAATACCCGCAGCATCACGGAACGTGCCCTGAGCTGGCTGCCCTGTGAATTGTCCGTTGGGTCTTTGGTTGGGGCCCGCCATGTTGGCATTTGCGACAGCGGCGTGTAGGCTTGCACGGTGTGTTCCTCAGGCTGGCGCATGATGCGCCCAGCCCATTCATCGAGTGCTTGCTGGTCTTGCTGGACGCCCAGCACTGAATCAAAGCTGCCGTGGCTTGGTGACCCAGGGTAGGTCGGTTTGATGGCGCTGCCTTTCAGAGTTACAAGCGCTTCTTCCATGGCGCCGCGCTCACCACACCACCAGGTGGCCAGGGCGGGCAAGGTCAATTTTTCGCCAAACACGTGGCGCGACAAGGCGGGTAAAAAACCCAGCAGCGCAGGTGACTCAAGAAATGCCGTACCTGGTGCATTGGCCACCAGCACATTGCCGGCCCGGATGGCTTGCAGCAGCCCGGGCACGCCGAGTGTGGAGTCGGCGCGCAGTTCCAGCGGGTCAAGATACTCGTCATCGACCCGTTTCAGCAAACCATGCACTGGCACCAGCCCCTTGAGGGTTTTTAAAAACAAATGTTCGTCTCGGACCAGCAAGTCGCCACCCTCAACCAGCGTGAGGCCCAGGTAGCGCGCCAGGTAGGCGTGCTCAAAATAGGTTTCGTTGTAGGGGCCGGGGGTTAACAGCGCCAGGTGCGCGTCTTGCCCCAGTGGACTCATGCTGCGCAGGCTGTCCATCAGGGCGCGGTAAGTGCCTGCCAGCCGCTGCACCCGCAGGCTGCCAAAGGCCTGCGGAAACTGCGCCGAAATAGCCAGGCGGTTTTCCAGCAGGTAGCCCAAGCCGGATGGCGCCTGAGTGCGCTGCCCTACCACCCACCAATTGCCGTCGGGCCCGCGTGCCAGATCAAAGGCCGCAATGTGCAGGTAGCGCCCGCCAACTGGTTTGATGCCGTGCATCGCGCGCAAGTAACCAGAGTGGCCGTGTACCAGAGCAGGGGGCAAAAAACCTTGCCGTAGCAGGGCCTGAGGTCCGTACACATCGGCCATGACGTGTTCCAGCAAACGCACCCGCTGCAGCACGCCAGCTTCGATGTGTCGCCAGTCGGGTGCATCGACCAGCAGCGGAAACACATCCAGCGACCATGGGCGCTGCGGGCCGTTTTCGTCAGCATAGACGTTATAGGTGATGCCATTGTCTCGAACCTGGCGCGCCAAACTGGCGGTGCGCTGGTCCATGTCGGCCGCGCTGTCACTTGACAGCGTAGAGAAAAATTCAGCCCAAGACCCAGTCATTCTGGACGCGCCAACGACTAAATCAGTCGTGCTGGTGGCCGACCCGGGGTTGACTGAAGCCACTCCGGCCGAGAGCTCATCAAAGTGCCCCGTAGCCGCATGGCAGCGCATGGCAAGCATTTCAACCGAAAGGGACGACGGGCTCTGATTTTGGCTTGGTAACACGCTTGATTCACTCATCGGTCAGAGTATGCCAGCGATGCGGCGCTTTGGTTGACAATCCAGGGTTACCTCAACACATTGCCTGACATGACCGACACCAAGACCGATATGGTTACCAAATTTCCTGAAACCCTAGCAGCGGCAGCCGATGCGCCCGATGCACAAACTGATTTTTCTGCTGAAAACGCAACGCTAGCGGTGGCAGATGCACCTGCGAGCAAGCCCAAAAACCGTTTCGAATCTGTCCAGCCGGTCCTTGAAAAGTTGTTTGAACTTTATCCCCAGTTGTTTGGGGAGCATTTTTTACCACTCAAGTTGGGCATATTTCAGGAATTGCTGGCGGCCCACCCCGATGCGTTCACGCGAGACACGTTGAAAGTTGCGTTGGGCGTGCACACCCGCTCCACGCGCTACTTGCAAAGCGTGGCGGCGGGGCTCAAACGCCACGATCTTCAAGGCGTCCCGGTGGACGATGTGGCTCCGGAACATGTCTATTTGTCGATCGTGGAACTGTTTCAACGGCGTCAGGCGCGCAGCAAGGAAGATTTGCGCCCCAAATTGCGCTCACAACTCATGGCGGCCTACGACAAATCCGGCCTCTCGAGGCTGGATTACCTGGCACGAATTGGCGCACCTGCTGAGGCCATACAGGTGGTGCTGGATGACGCCTTGGCTGAAGTTGACCAGCAACGCGCACGCCGCGCGGCACTGGTCAAGGCCTTCGAGGCCAGCGGCAAAACCCCTGAGGACTTTGCCGACATGCTGGGCATGGATGTGCGTGAGGTCAACGCAGCGCTCAAGTAAACCATTGACATCCTCCCCGCCGCGAACGACGGGGATTCCTACG
>JBBQZG010000121.1:0-9890 GCA_038207945.1 Burkholderiales bacterium | reverse complement strand
GGTGGTTCTTTCAACATACTTAAAACTTCGCAAACTTCGTCCTGCACCAAACTTGAATCAACTTGAGCCAAAGTTTTGCGCCCAAGATGCAAATCGAGCAGGTCTGAATCGCTTAAATCCATTAAAGCGTTCAGACCTTGCACCTGCTTGACAGTCAGCGTGGATGCGAACTTTTTGAAGAAGCGTTCGATAAAAATGTCGTTTTCAAGCAGGCCCCGTCGGCAACGCCAGCGCAATTTGCTGAGCACCCTTTCGTCGATGAGTTCATCGGCAGCATCCATGCTTGTGATTTGCATCAGATGGCGCGCCGCACCATCAACTCTTTGATCTTGCCAATCGCCTTGGTGGGGTTCAAACCTTTAGGGCAAACGTCGACACAGTTCATGATGGTGGTACAGCGGAACAACCGGTACGGGTCTTCCAGATTGTCCAGACGTTCGCTTGTGGCGTCATCACGGCTGTCGGCAATAAATCGGTAAGCCTGCAGCAGTCCCGCAGGACCGACGAACTTGTCTGGATTCCACCAGAACACAGGGCAACTTGTAGAGCAACAGGCGCACAAAATGCACTCATAAAGACCGTTGAGCTCTTCACGCTCTTCCGGACTTTGCAGGCGTTCTTTTTCTGGAGGACGGGTGTTGTTGACCAGATACGGTTTGATGGAATGGTACTGTTTGAAAAACAGGGTCATGTCGACAATCAAATCCCGCACCACCGGCAGGCCGGGCAGAGGCTTGAGCACAATGGTGTCTGGCAGCGTGCGCATGTTGATAAGGCACGCCAAGCCATTCTTTCCATTGATGTTCATTGCGTCTGAGCCACAAATGCCTTCTCGGCATGAACGTCGATAAGACAACGTGGGATCCAAGGCCTTGAGTTTCACTAGTGCGTCGAGCAACATGCGTTCGGTGCCATCGAGTTCGAGCTCCAGCGTTTGCATGTAGGGTTTTGCGTCGGTGTCTGGGTTATAGCGGTAAATTTGAAAGGTACGTTTTGCCATGGTGTGCTTTCTGATTCGACTGGATTCAGGAGGTCGAGAATGGGGCTGGAATTAGAAGGTGCGAACCTTGGGCGGAATGGATTCCACGGTCAGTGGCTTCAGGTTAACTGGCTTGTAGCTCAGGCTGTTTGTGGCACTGTCCCACAATGTGTGCTTGAGCCAGTTGACATCATCGCGACCCAATGGGCTGGTTGCATCGTCAGCAGGGCGGTCGTAATCCATGACACTGTGCGCACCACGACATTCGTGTCGAGCCGCTGCAGACACCATGGTGGATTGAGCCACCTCAATCATGTTTTCAACCTCAAGCGCTTCAATGCGCTCGGTATTGAAAATCTGAGATTTGTCGGTCAGTTTGATTTTGCCGACGCGCTCACGCAATTGGGCAATTTTTACAACCCCTTCGTCCATGCTGGCCTGTGTACGAAACACGCTGGCGTGTTGTTGCATGGCGTCGCGAATGTCGCCAGCAACTACCTGTGCATATTCTCCCGTTGTGGCTGAGTTCAGCCGATCCAGCCTTTGCAGGGAAATGTCTGCCGCGTTTTCTGGCAGCAGTTTGTGCTCTTTGTTCTTGTTGTTGTACTCGATGATGTGGAGTCCCGCAGCGCGTCCGAACACCACGATGTCCAGCAAGGAGTTGGTGCCAAGGCGATTTGCGCCATGCACACTGACACACGAGCACTCGCCCACAGCGTACAGACCATTCACAACGTTCTGTAAGCCATTGCTTCCAGGCACAACTACCTGACCACTTATGCTGCTGGGTATGCCACCCATCTGGTAGTGGTTGGTGGGAATCACTGGAATGGGTTCCTTGGTGATGTCGACGTTGGCAAAGTTGTGGCCAATCTCTTGAACGCTGGGCAACCGCAACGCGATGGTATCTGCACCCAAGTGCGTCATATCCAGATTGATGTAGTCTTTGTTGGGGCCGCAACCACGACCTTCCTTGATTTCCTGATCCATGCAACGTGACACAAAGTCGCGCGGTGCCAAGTCCTTCATTGTGGGGGCGTAGCGCTCCATAAAACGCTCACCATTGCTGTTTCGCAAAATGGCGCCTTCGCCGCGGCAACCCTCTGTGAGCAACACACCCGCGCCAGCCACACCCGTTGGGTGGAACTGCCAAAATTCCATGTCTTGCAGCGGAATGCCTGCGCGCGCAGCCATGCCCAGCCCGTCGCCGGTGTTGATAAAGGCATTTGTGGACGCAGCGAAGATGCGGCCAGCACCCCCCGATGCCATCATCACGCTCTTGGCTTGCAAGATGTGCACTTCACCACTTTCCATCTCAAGGGCAGTGACACCGACAACGTCACCTTCCGCATCGCGAATCAGGTCAAGGGCCATCCATTCAACGAAGAAATTGGTGCGCGCCTTGACGTTTTGTTGGTACAAAGTGTGCAGCATGGCGTGACCGGTGCGATCGGCTGCGGCACACGCGCGCTGCACCGGTTTTTCACCGTAGTTGCTGGAATGACCACCAAATGGGCGCTGATAAATAGTGCCATCTGGATTGCGGTCAAACGGCATGCCGAAGTGTTCAAGTTCATAGACCACTTTGGGTGCTTCGCGGCACATGAACTCGATGGCATCCTGATCTCCCAGCCAGTCCGACCCTTTGATGGTGTCGTAAAAGTGGTAATGCCAGTTGTCTTCAGCCATGTTGCCTAGACTCGCACCGATGCCGCCTTGTGCTGCCACGGTGTGTGACCGCGTTGGAAACACTTTGGAAAGAACAGCGACGTTGAGCCCTGCGTTGGCGAGTTGTAACGATGCGCTCATACCAGCGCCGCCAGCGCCGATGATGACGACGTCAAATTTGCGCTTGGTAAGTTTGGAAGTTGCAGTCATGATGAATCTTGTGTCTTGGTTATTGGGTGCGGCTAACCCGGCAGATTTGCCGAGCATGAAGGTGCCATGTGATTTCGTTCAGAAGGCTCACAAACGCCACAGGGCTTCGATGGCACCACCGGTACAGGCAACAAGCCAGGCAATGGCAAACACGTGCATTACAAAGCGAACGGCATATGGCTTGACGTAATCCATAAAAATATTTCGCATGCCGACCCAGACGTGGTAGAGCATGGAAAGCAAGACCAGAAAAGTCAAGGATTTCATCCATTGTGGAGAGAAGATACCAGCCCACAATTCGTAGCCAATCGGCCCTTTGCTGAAAATCAGCTGCGCCAGCACCAGCACGGTGAAAAGGGCCATGAGGACTGCGGTGACGCGTTGCGACAACCAGTCGCGCATGCCATAGTGCGCACCAACAACAGTGCGATGGGAACCGTAATTAACAGACATGACTTACTCCTGGATTAGTAAAGGCCGAACAACTTGGCGCCGAGCACCAGTGTCAATGTGAGGGTGGCGATCAGAACGGCAGCAGCGGTCTGACGACCAATATCCTTGGTCACATGTTCGTGATGGGTGTCCATCCAAAGGTGGCGCATGCCTGCGATGAAGTGGTGCAAACTGGCCCAGATCAAGCCCAAGACGACCAGCTTCCAGATGAAGCCCGGCAAGCCCAACATACCGACATTGAAAGCTGCCTTAAATTTCATGAATGAAATTTCAGAGGAGATTGAGTTGTCAAACATCCAGATGATGAACGGCATCAGGAAGAACATGATGGCGCCACTAACGCGGTGCATGCCCGACGCTAAGGAGGCAAGTGGCCACCGATAACTGATGAGCGATGCACCATCAATGTTGCGGAATTCGGGACGTTTTTTTGCTGTGCTAGCCGCTGATTCAGACATACGTTGCTTTCTATGTTTTGAGTAACTGCTTGGTAACCAGTAGATGCTGATCACATCAAATTCTATTGCAATGCAGCATGCAAAACACATGCTCGCGCGGATGGTTGGGTATTTTTGTCGGTTAAAAAAGCTTTATCCCTCGTTAAAAAATGCATCTCACAGGGAAGCTACGCTTATCTGACATCAGGGTTACAAGTTGGGCGTTTTTTTAGCCTAGCGTGTTGTGATAGTGGTGCGTATCGGTGCGGTAACAGCCGCGGCGCAACTCCATTGGTTCATCGCGATAGGTGTAAGCGACGCGTTCAACGCTTAACAGCGGTGTGCCCGCCTTGACTCTCAATAGCTGCTCATGCAATTCCGTCGCAGGAATGGCACGTATTTTTTCTTCCGCGCGAACCATGCGTACGTTAAATTCAGTCTCAAACAGCGCGTACATGGGGCCTTGGTAGTTGGCCAGACGTTCAGCGGTCAGACCCTTAAAAGGGGAAGCAGGCAGCCAGATGTCTTCAAGAATGATGGGTGTGCCACCGAAGCTTAGTACGCGCCGGGCTTGAAGTACGGTGTCACCAGTGCGCAGTGCCAGCGCACGTGCGACATCGGCGCTGGCTCGGCTGCGTCGGCATTCAATGATGTCCCGTTGGGCGGGGCCCTCGCTGCCCCGTGTGCCGCTGTCAGGCACCAATTTAAGAAACCGGAATTGCACTTGTTGTTCGGCGTGGGTCGCGACGAATGTGCCTTTCCCCTGACGCCGCAGCAGCAAGTTTTCTGAGGCAAGCTCGTCAATCGCCTTGCGAACAGTGCCTTGGCTAACCCTGAAGCGTGCGGCTAAATCCATTTCACTGGGGATTGCTTCGCCTGGTTTCCACTCACCCGCTCGCAGGCTGTTGAGAATCAAGCCTTTGATCTGTTGGTACAGGGGGCTGAAGGCCGGCGTGGTGTTGGGTGCCGACTCTGTGGCGGCTTCAAGGGGCGGCAAGCTGCTTTCGCTGATAAGTTCAGGGAGAGTTTGCATGGTGGTTTTGTCTCACTTTTATCTGCTGTCGTTTTTCGGAATCATATCTTATATAAGACATAAGACAAATTGACGAATCAAGGTTTTCCGGAGTACACTCGCGGCGCTTGACCGGGGATGGCAATATGCATTGAGCCTGGCAGCCACTGAATTTTCCTTAACACTTCTGGAGTTTTTACCATGAGCAAAAAGCCCGTCCGCGTTGCCGTTACCGGCGCAGCAGGTCAAATTGGTTATGCCATTCTGTTTCGTATCGCCTCTGGCGAAATGTTGGGCAAAGACCAGCCTGTGGTTTTGAGCCTGCTGGAAGTGCCTGTTGAGAAAGCACAGCAAGCCCTGCAAGGCGTGATGATGGAATTGCAGGACTGCGCGTTCCCGTTGCTGGTGGGCATGGAAGCCCACAGCGACCCGATGACCGCATTCAAGGATGTTGACTACGCAATGCTGATTGGTTCACGTCCACGCGGTCCCGGCATGGAGCGTGCAGAACTGCTGGCTGTGAATGCCGAGATATTCACCGCGCAAGGCAAGGCGCTCAACGCCGTCGCCAGTCGTGACGTGCGTGTGCTGGTGGTCGGTAACCCTGCCAATACCAATGCGTACATTGCCATGAAGAGTGCACCAGATCTGCCACGCAAAAACTTCACTGCCATGCTGCGTCTCGACCACAACCGCGCTCTGAGCCAACTGGCTACCAAAACTGGCAAGGCTGTGGCAGACATTGAAAAAATGGCAGTTTGGGGCAACCATTCGCCAACCATGTACGCCGACTACCGCTTTGCCACTATCAATGGTGAAAGCATCAAAGACATGATCAACGACCAAGACTGGAACGCCAACACGTTCTTGCCCACGGTGGGCAAACGTGGCGCTGCCATCATTGCGGCGCGCGGTGTGTCGTCTGCGGCATCTGCTGCGAACGCTGCCATTGATCACATGCACGATTGGGCCTTGGGTACCAACGGCAAATGGGTCACCATGGGCATCCCCTCAGACGGCCAATATGGCATTCCGAAAGACACCATGTTTGGTTTCCCTGTGACCTGTGATGGCGGTGAATACAAGTTGGTTGAAGGCCTGGCCATTGACGCGTTTAGCCAAGAATGCATTAACAAAACGCTTAAAGAACTACAAGACGAACAGGCAGGCGTGGCTCACCTTCTTTAAGTCACCCAAGAGTAAGACTTGTGACCCATCCACGCGACGTTCTGCAGGGCGCTGCGGCCGCCATACCCTTGCCGGTATGTGACCATTATTGCGGTGTCGAAGCGCGGATGGTGAAGAGTCTGGCTTTGCAGGCTGAGCTGGCGCAAGAATTTGGCGCGTGTATGTTTGATGTCACCCTGGACTGCGAAGACGGAGCTCGAGTAGGCGCGGAAAAAGACCATGCTTTGATGGTCTGCACACTTGCCAATCAAGCGCATTTTGCTGCAAAAAATGGAGCGAACTCAGTGCCTCTTCGAGTAGCAGCCCGGTTACACCCAGTGGATCACCCTGCGTTTGAACAAGATGTGACCACCATCGTTGGTGGTGCCGCGCAAAGCTTGTGCCACGTGATGATTCCCAAGGTGGATTCATTGGCAGACCTCGAGCGTGCGCTAGTCTGTATTGACAGTGCTGCGCAGTCGTCACCTCGCATTACCCCATTGCCGATCCATGTACTTATTGAATCCCCCTCAGCAGTGCAGTGCGTAGCTGAGATCGTGGCACACCCGCGGGTTCAATCGGCGAGCTTTGGGTTGATGGATTTTGTCTCGGCACACGGCGGGGCTATCCCTGCCAGTGCCATGGGTACGTCGGCTCAAAGCCTACCTGAAGACCTGGATCAGTTCAGTCATCCCCTGGTGGTACGGGCCAAGCTGGAAATCGTTGCTGCCTGTCATGCGTTTGGCAAGGTGCCGTCTCATTGTGTGGTCACTGAATTCAAGAATGTGGCATTACTTGAAGCGGCCGCACGGCGCGCTAGCCGAGTTTTGGGTTTTGGGCGCATGTGGAGCATTCACCCAGATCAGATACGACCAATTCTGGCAGCCTTTGCCCCTGATTTGGTTGAGGTTGCGCGCGCTAGTCGTATCGTTTGCGCGGCACACGAGGCAGACTGGGCGCCTATTTCGGTTGACGGCACATTGCATGACCGTGCCAGTTATCGGTATTTTTGGCAAACATTGGTTCGCGCTCATCAAACTGCGCGACTGCATCGGGAAGATCCGGCGCAGGTGTTTTTCCATTGAAGATGGTCACGGTGAAATCCAAGGAGATCCTATGATGAAACCTCGTCTGCATTCCACAGGCTTTTACATTTTCTTGCGTTGGGTCACGCTGGGCGCACTGGCGTTGGCAACCCCCGCGTTGATGGCCCAGTCGAGTGCAACCTTGCCCACCAAGAAGCCTGCAAAGGTTGTCGCCAAGAAGCCTGCGAAAGTTGTCGCCAAGAGCCGTGCGGAGTTGAAGACCCAGGCCAACCAGATAGCAACTGGCATTCGGGCTGCCGAGGCGGCATTGACGCCAGCTGAGCTGGCCATTGCACAGCTGATCGAAGTCGGGCCGGTACAGTGTGAATTGGGGGTTTCGGTGACAGTGACGGCTGACCCAAAAGTGCCGGGATATTTTGATGTTCAAGGAAAAAAGTTTCGCTTTCGCATGGCGCCTGTTGTAACCAGTACCGGCGCCATTCGCCTGGAAGATGTGCAGGCTGGTGCTGTTTGGCTTCAACTGGCAAATAAATCGATGTTGATGAACCAGAAGTCGGGTTCGCGTTTGGCCGATGCCTGCGTGACCTCTACCCAAGCGCTGGCGGCTCTAGCCATGGAAAAATCACCACCTCCAGGTTTGCTCGATGCGCCGGTGGTGCGCCAACCAATCTTGCCGATCACCGATTTGCCACCTGCAAATGCTGCGCAGTAAATAGTACTCTGCGAATATTTTTAAACGCCCCTCGTATTTTTGATTTAAAGGAGTTCTCTATGTTGCAAGCCTATCGCGCCCACGTTGCCGAGCGAGCCGTGCTCGGAATCCCTGCGCTGCCGCTCACTGCCCAGCAAACTGCTGCGCTCATTGAGTTGCTGAAAAATCCTCCACAAGGAGAAGAAGCCTTTTTGTTGGAGTTGATTACTCATCGCGTGCCAGCGGGTGTTGATGATGCAGCCAAGGTCAAGGCCAGTTACCTTGCTGCTGTGGCGCATGGTGCCGAAGCCTGCTCCCTGATCAGTCGCGGAAAAGCGACCGAGCTATTGGGCACCATGCTGGGTGGCTACAACTTGACGCCGTTGATCGACTTGCTTGACGATACCGCGGTTGCCTCGGTGGCCGCCGAAGCATTGAAAAAGACCTTGCTGATGTTTGATCAGTTTCATGATGTCAAGGAAAAAGCTGACAAGGGCAATGGACATGCCAAAGCAGTGTTGCAAAGCTGGGCCGATGCCGAGTGGTTCACCAGCCGTCCTGAAGTTCCCAAAAGTATCACGCTCACTGTGCTCAAAGTCACAGGCGAAACCAATACCGATGACCTGTCTCCAGCACCTGATGCCTGGAGTCGCCCGGACATTCCGTTGCATGCGCTGGCCATGTTGAAAAACAAGCGCGACGGCATTGTTCCTGAGGAAGATGGCAAGCGTGGCCCGGTCAAGTTCATTGAAGACTTGCGCGCCCGCGGCAACTTGGTGGCCTATGTGGGCGACGTGGTTGGCACTGGATCGAGCCGCAAGTCCGCCACCAACAGTGTGCTGTGGTTCACCGGTGAAGACATTCCCTTTGTACCTAACAAGCGGTTTGGTGGCGTCTGCCTGGGTTCAAAAATTGCTCCGATTTTCTACAACACCATGGAAGATGCGGGTGCGTTGCCGATTGAACTGGACGTGAGCCAGATGAACATGGGCGATACCATTGAATTGCGCCCTTACGAAGGTACTGCGCTTAAAGATGGCAAGGTCATCGCCAACTTCACGCTCAAGAGCCAGGTGCTGTTTGATGAAGTGCGTGCTGGTGGTCGTATTCCTTTGATCATTGGCCGTGGCCTCACTGCCAAAGCACGTGAATCACTCGGTTTGCCGGTGTCAACCCTGTTCCGTTTGCCCCAAAACCCGAAAGCCACGGGCAAAGGCTTTACCCTGGCGCAAAAGATGGTCGGCCGCGCCTGTGGATTGCCAGAAGGTCAGGGCGTGCTGCCTGGTACCTATTGCGAGCCCAAGATGACCAGCGTGGGTTCGCAGGACACCACGGGCCCGATGACGCGCGACGAGCTGAAAGACCTGGCCTGTCTGGGTTTCAGCGCAGATTTGGTGATGCAGTCTTTCTGCCACACCGCCGCTTACCCCAAACCGGTAGACGTCAAAATGCACCACGAGTTGCCTGAGTTCATCAGCAACCGAGGTGGTATTCCGTTGCGCCCCGGTGACGGCATCATTCACAGCTGGCTCAACCGCATGTTGTTGCCTGACACCGTCGGCACGGGCGGTGACAGCCACACCCGTTTCCCGATTGGCATTAGCTTTCCCGCGGGCTCCGGACTGGTAGCGTTTGGTGCAGCCACGGGCGTGATGCCCCTGGACATGCCCGAAAGTATCTTGGTGCGCTTCAAAGGCCAGATGCAGCCTGGCATCACTTTGCGTGACCTGGTCAACGCCATTCCGCTTTACGCCATCCAGTCTGGCGAGTTGACTGTGGCCAAACAGGGCAAGAAAAATGTGTTCTCTGGCCGGATTCTTGAAATTGAAGGCTTGCCAGACCTCAAGGTCGAGCAGGCGTTCGAGCTTAGCGATGCCTCCGCCGAACGCAGCGCCGCTGGTTGCACCGTGCACCTGAACAAAGAGCCAATCATTGAGTACATCAACAGCAACATCGTGATGTTGAAATGGATGATTGCCAATGGTTACTCTGATGTGCGCACCATCAATCGCCGGATCAAGGCCATGGAAGCCTGGCTGGCCAATCCGCAGCTTCTCAAGGCCGATCCTGATGCCGAGTATGCGAGTGTGATTGAGATTGATCTGGCCGACATTCATGAGCCAATTCTGGCTTGCCCGAATGACCCGGATGATGTCAAAACGTTGGCAGAAGTTGCCGGCACCAAGATTGACGAAGTCTTCATTGGCTCATGCATGACAAACATCGG
>JBBQZG010000120.1:0-10774 GCA_038207945.1 Burkholderiales bacterium | reverse complement strand
GGTGTGGGGATGCTCTGCACCACCGTACACCTTGAGCTTCTTGATCATGGCGTAACCCAGGGGTCCCTTGGGCAGCATTCCCTTGACGGCTTTTTCCAAAGCGCGGCCGGGGAACTTGTTCTGCATGTCGCGGAAGTTGGTGCTTGATATGCCGCCGGGGTAACCCGAATGGCGATAGTAGATCTTGTCAGTCGACTTGGCGCCGGTGACGCGCAGCTGGGCTGCATTGATGATGACGATGAAGTCACCCGTATCTACGTGAGGCGTGTAAATGGCCTTGTGTTTGCCGCGCAAACGGAGAGCAACTTCGCTGGCTACTCGTCCGAGGACCTTATCGGTCGCGTCAACCACAAACCACTCGTGCACCACGTCAGCGGGTTTGGCGCTGAAAGTTTTGGTCATGAGTTTTCTCTTTTAAAAAAGGGAGGGTTTGCCGGGCTCTTTTCTACGGTCGGCGTTCCTCTGACGGGAATCTCTTAGGTAGGGAACACTCGGCACCAGCCCCCAAGGGACGATACTGAGACGCTTCGCCGCGGAGCCACAAAAGCGCTGCGAAGCCGAGCATTATACAAATTTCCCGACCCACGGGGTAACATCGCAGCATGTTCAGTTATCGCCACGCCTTTCATGCCGGCAACCATGCCGATGTTCTCAAGCACACCGCCTTGATTGCGGTCTTGCGCCACATGACGCAAAAAGACACCGCCCTCAATGTGTTTGACACCCATGCCGGTGCCGGTTTGTACCGTCTGGATGGCGATTACGCCCAAACCAGCGGCGAAGCCGCCGATGGCTATCTGCGACTTATTTCTAAGCCAAATGAGGCTGTAGCCCTTACAGATAAAGCGCAAGCAGTTACAAAAAATGCAGCAACGACAAAACCTGACACGCAGGTTCTGCCAACGGCTTTGCAAGATTATCTGGACGTGGTTGCCAGTTTCAACAAAGCCACCAGCCACAAGGTGTACCCGGGCTCACCTTTCATCATCCAGCACCTGTTGCAAGGGCGCGACCGGGACCGGCTTAAGCTGTTTGAATTGCACCCCACCGACGCCAAAACCTTGCGCGCCAACATCGAACAACTGAACGCCGGACGCCTGATCACGGTGCACCAGGAAGACGGCTTTGAGGGCATCAAGAAGTTTCTGCCGCCGCCTTCACGCCGGGCGCTGGTGCTGTGCGACCCCAGTTACGAACTCAAGACCGACTACGCCCGGGTGGTCGCCATGATGACGGACGCGGTCAAGCGCTTTAACACTGGCACCTACATGGTGTGGTACCCCATCATTCCTCGTCCGGAAGCGCATGACCTGCCACGCAAGCTCAAGACTCTTGCCGTGCGTGAAGGGCGGCCATGGCTAAATGCCACGCTGACCGTGAAATCCAGCAAACTAACCACCGATGATGAAGGCGAAGTGGTGCGCCCGGGCCTGCCTGCCAGCGGGGTGTTTGTCATCAACCCGCCGCACACGCTGAAAGCCACTCTGCTGGCATCTTTGGGGGCTGCAGCCAAGTTTCTGGCACAGGACAAGAACAAGGCATTTGAGGTGGAGTCGGGGGGGTAGTTTTCCCCGCGCCTTGTTTGGTCGGGCCCTTTGGCTCGCGAAGGCTGATGGAGGCCGATGACACCGGGGCTAATGCTTCCGCGAATGTCCCCCGGCCTGCGGCCTCCTCCTTGATTTCGCTGCACCATTAGCCCCAATGCCATCGGCGGCAAGCTGTACTGGGCTACCCAATGCAATGAAAACCAAAACCGCTACCTGACTCAGGCCGGCGTGGTTCTCAACGCAGCGGCATCAAGGAGGAGGCCGCAGGCCGGGGGACAGTCGCGGAGTTGAGTACCGCGTCGGTCTGAGTCCCGCCAGCCACTCGTCTTCAAGCCCCATATCACCCTCCAAGTAAGCGGTGAGCATGGGCAAGGCATCAAACCCCCAGAACAACTTGCCATCCACTTCAAAGGCGGGCACGCCGAACACACCTTGCGCAATGGCATGTTCGGTATTGGTTTTAAGCTGACTTTTAACTTCATCGCTGTCGGGAAGTTTTTTCGGTGCCAACTGCGTTGTTAACGCCTGCAGACGTTGTGTGTCTGCGGCATCTGCACCGCCCAGCCAGACATGGCGGAAGATCGCTTCACAGACATAACGGTTCGCCAGGCCTTCATGGCCACAGGCCACCGCCAGACGCAACAAGCCCAAGGGGTTGAATGGGTGCTGCACAGGTAGTTGCAAATCCACCCCATGTTGCCGTGCCAGCCACAACACCTGGCGGTAGGTCCATTCGCGTTTGCCGGGAATTTCAGCCGGGCCCAGTTGGCCGTGGTGCTTTAGCAGACCAGCAAACAAGATGGGTTTGTAGCTGACGCGGACGCTGTGGCCAATCAAGGCCTGGGGCAACTTCTCAAACGCCAGGTACGCGTAGGGCGAGATGAAGTCCAGGTAGAAGGTAATGTGCTTCATGGCGTCTGCGTCTCAAGCGGGAGGTCCAAAGATTTGGTCATCGCTGACCAATTGCTGCGCAACACGCGCTTCGATGGCACCCCAAACCTGGCGCTTGAACGCCGCGTTGGCATTGCCCCAGGCGCCAATTTCTCCCAAGGTCCGCAAACAGCCCTGGCACACCCCGAGGTCCTCGTCCATCTGGCACACCGACATGCAGGGCGACGGCACCATTTTTTCATCATTTTCAGCTCTAGCCCTCACATCACGGGCAGCGGCTGCTAGAAAAACCATAGCTTTTGCATTCAAGGTCATGACAACCCCTGCTCGGTGACATCCACAATGGGCGCGCCGGTCAAATGCGCTAGGTCGGCTGGCTGCAATTTGAAGACGCCGTGCGGGTGCCCGGCGGCAGCCCAGATCTCATCAAACCGCAACAGGTCACGGTCGATCAGCGTGACCAATGGCTCCGCATGTCCTACAGGCGACACACCACCGATGGAAAACCCGGTGGCTGCCTTGACAAATTCAGCATCCGCGCGCCCAAGCTTCTGCCCGTCTGCACACACCAATGCCTGCACCTTTTTTTCATCCACGCGGCGGTCACCCGAGGTGATCACCAGCACCGCAGCCGCGTCAGGCTTGCGCTTGAAGATGATGCTTTTGGCGATTTGGCCGAGCTGGATGCCCAGTGCATCGGCCGCCTGTTGCGCGGTGCGGGCGGCCTCATCAAGCATCAGTGGCGCGTACGGATGGCCCTTGTCTTGCAAGACTTTCGCCACGCGCTGCACGCCCTCAGGCAGTGGTTTCAGTTCAGCGCCGCACATCAGGCTTGCCGCTTGGTGAACAGCGCCTTGCCAGCGCGTGCGTTGGTCGGGCGGCCCAGGAAGTCGCTGATGAACTGGCCCGCATCAATGAGTTTGTCCAGGTTGATGCCGGTCTCGATGCCCATGCCATGCAGCAGGTAGACCACGTCTTCGGTGGCCACATTGCCGGTTGCGCCCTTGGCATACGGGCAGCCGCCCAGGCCGGCCACCGACGTGTCAAACTGCCAGACGCCCATTTGCAGGCAAATCAGCGTGTTGGCCAGCGCCTGGCCATAGGTGTCATGAAAATGGCCCGACACATCGTTGATGTCGTAGTGTTTCAGGGTGGCTTCCACAGCGCGCTGCACTTTCAAGGGTGTGCCCACACCAATGGTGTCGGCCACGCCCACATGCTGCACGCCAATGCCGCGCATTAACCCGGCCAGGTAACTGACGCGTTCGGGTGCAATCTCGCCTTCATAGGGGCAGCCCACCGTGCAACTCATGGCGCCGCGCACATAAATGCCTGCAGCCCGGGCGGCAGCCACCACCGGGGCAAAACGCTCGATGCTCTCGGCGATGCTGCAATTGATGTTTTTCTGGCTGAAGGCTTCGCTGGCGGCACCAAACACCACAATTTCATCAGGCTTGGACAGCAATGCGGCTTCAAACCCTTTGAGGTTGGGCGTGAGTACCGAGTAACGCACGCCAGGCTGGCGCGTGACGCCCGCCATGACTTCCAGGTTGTCGGCCATCTGCGGCACCCATTTGGGCGACACAAAGCTGGTGACCTCGATTTCTTTCAGGCCGGCAGCCTGCAAGCGGTGCACCAGCTCGATCTTGACGGCGGCGGGCACGGTTTGTTTTTCGTTTTGCAGGCCATCTCGGGGGCCGACTTCGACCAGTTTGACGCGTGTGGGGTAGTTCATGGACGGTGTCTCAATTTCTTAATGCGTTGCAGGTCAATAACCGCGTGCGGGGTCAACGATACCGGCAACCGGTTCACCCCGTTGCATGGCAGCCATTTTTTCCGCAATCTGCGCAATGCTGTCCTCGCGCAGGGTGCGGGCCGACGTGTGCGGGGTGAGTGTGATGTTGGGATGCCGCCAAAACGGGTGCTCAGATGGCAAAGGCTCGGTGCGGAACACGTCCAGCGCCGCACCGGCCAGGTGTCCCCTGGCCAGCAGCGCCAGCAAATCGTCGTCCACCAGATGCGCGCCACGCGCCACATTGATCACGTAGCCGCCAGGCTGCAGGCGGCTCAGCGTGTCGCTGTTGAGGATATTGATGGTGTCAGGTGTCAGCGGCAGCAGGTTCACCAGCACACGGCTCGCTGACAAAAAGTCATGGAACTGTGCTGCGCCCACAAAGGGACGAACACCCTCCAGTGCCTTGCTGGATCGGCTCCAGCCATTCACCGGGAAATCGAAATGCCTCAAGGCCTGCGCCACGCGCGCTCCCAGCACGCCCAGCCCCATCACGCCCACGGAAAAGTCATGGCGCTGGCGCGGTTTGTAAAACGTCCAGTGCCTGGCGCGAACATCGTCGGCATAGGCGTTCAGGTCGCGAAAGTAGCGAATGACGGCTTGGCAGACGTATTCGGCCATCTGCACAGCCATGCCCGCGTCTTCGAGGCGCACCACCACGGCATGTGGCGGCAGACGCAATTTAAGCAGCGCATCCACACCCGCGCCGATGTTGAAAATGCCCTTGAGCTGGGTTTGCTCGTCAAAAAAAGCCTGTGGCGGCACCCACACCACGGCGTGATCTGCTGGCGGTGCGCCGGGCTGCCACACAGCAATGTCTGCCTGCGGAACAGCCGCGCGCAAACCCGCCAGCCAGGGCTTGGGGTCAGTGTTTGTGCAGCAAAAGCTGATGCGAAACGGCGTCATAACTGCTTTTAATTCAATAGCTACTCACGCTTTAAACATATGGGCTAGAGGCCAAAAAGTTTAAATTTATCTTAAACCCCGGCAGCCACCAGTTTAAGCAGTTCAGCACCTTCCACCACCTGATCCCCGGGCGCGTACAGCAGCTCAGCCACCACACCGTCCATCGGCGCGGCAATGGTGTGCTCCATTTTCATGGCGTCCATCACCGCCAGCGCCTGGCCTTTTTTGACCACATCACCGGCCTGAACCGCAAACGACACCACCTTGCCCGGCATGGGTGCGGTCAGGCGGCCACCTTCGGCCGGGGCTTCACCGGCATGCAACAGCAGGTCGATGGCGATGATTTGTGTCGCGCCTTGTGGGCAATGAACGTAGGCGACCTCGCCTTTTCGATACACATTCACCAAGACACGCTGGCCGGCGAAGCGCAGGTCGATGCCGTCCGGGGTGGCGGTGAAATCCAGCAAACCGGCCACATCGCCCACCTTGAATGACAAGGCACCGTCGTGCAGATAAGTCAACGCCGCTTGCGCGTGTTCACCACCAAACTCAAATTCAAACCGGCGCGTGAACACCCCGTGGCTGCGCCAGCCATCGGCTTTGCTGAACGGGTCTGCGCCCTCAGTCAGGCGCTCGTCGATCAGGGTTTGCGCCACGTCGGCAGCGGCGGCCAGTGCCAGACCGACACGCTCCTGGTTGAACAGCACAGCAGCTTCGCGGGGAATCAGGCCAGTGTCCAAATTGGCTTGTGCGAACGATGGCGACTGCACCACATGGCGCAAAAACTGCATATTGGTGGTCAGGCCAACAATGTGGGTGGCGGCCAGCGCCGTGTCCAGCCGGGCCAGTGCTTGCGCGCGGGTGTCACCATGCACGATAAGTTTGGCCACCATGGAGTCGTAATAGGGGCTGATGGTGTCGCCCTGGCGCACGCCGTCGTCAAAACGTACCGGCTGCGCCTCACGCGAGCGGCTGCCATGCCCTGAGTTGATCGGCGGCGTAAAGGCCACATGGGCAGGCTTGCGGTAGATGTCCAACGTGCCGGTGGCGGGCAAAAAATTGTTGTCGGGGTTTTCGGCACAGATGCGCGCCTCGATGGCGTGGCCGGTGATTTTGAGCTGGTCCTGGCGCAGCGGCAACGGCTCGCCACTGGCCACGCGCAATTGCCACTCCACCAGATCCTGGCCTGTGATGGCTTCTGTGACCGGGTGCTCGACTTGCAGGCGGGTGTTCATCTCCATGAAGAAAAAGTTCATTGAGCCGTCTTCGCGCTGCTCCACGATGAACTCCACCGTGCCGGCGCCAACGTAAGCCACCGCGCGTGCCGCAGCCACTGCGGCATCACCCATTTGCGCACGCAGTTCAGGCGTCATGCCCGGCGCCGGCGCTTCTTCCAGCACCTTCTGGTGGCGGCGCTGCACCGAGCAATCACGCTCAAACAAGTACACATAGTTGCCCAGCGTGTCGCCAAACACCTGAATTTCAATGTGGCGAGGGCGCTGCACGTATTTTTCGATCAGAACCGCATCGCTGCCAAAGCTGTTGATGGCTTCGCGTTTGCAACTGGCCAGCGCATCCAGAAAATCTTGCGAGCGCTCAACCGCACGCATGCCCTTGCCGCCGCCACCGGCGCTGGCCTTGATTAAAACTGGGTAGCCGATTTCATCTGCTTTGAGCTGCAGCAGCGCCGGGTCCTGATCCGACCCGTGGTAACCCGGCACCAATGGCACACCGGCCTTTTCCATCAGCTGTTTGGACTCAGCCTTGAGCCCCATGGCCTGGATGGCAGATGCTGGTGGGCCAATGAAGACCAGCCCCGCAACCGCACAGGCTTTGGCAAAGTCCTCGTTTTCACTCAGGAAACCGTAGCCAGGGTGCACGGCCTGGGCACCGGTGGAAAGGGCAGCTTCAATGATTTTTTGCCAGCGCAAGTAGCTGTCTTTGGGCGCGCTGCCGCCAATGTGAACGGATTCGTCACAGGCGGCCACGTGTTTGGCATGGGCATCCGAGTCGGAATACACCGCCACCGTTTTCACACCCATGCGCCGGGCGGTGGCCGCCACGCGGCAGGCGATCTCCCCCCGATTCGCAATCAAGATTTTTGTAAACATTCAAACCACCTTCTGTGAACTGGAAAAGAAAGCCGACACGCGTGTGAACACGGCCCGCAGAAACCTGAAAAGAAACACCGTCACCACCCACATCAGCACCACGGTGACCGCCAGCACCACGCCAAACACCAGCGGGTGCGTGGTGGCAAGCCACACGGCAGCCACCACCAGACCGTCTTCGAGCAAACTGGCACCCACATTGGTGAATGGCTCGGGCGAGGTGTTGATGGCGGCGCGCGTGGTGGTTTTGGCGGCCTGACTGGTGGCGGCGAGTGAGCCACCCATCAGGGCTGCGACCAGCGTCATGGTGCTGCTGTCGGCACCCATCGCCCCGGCTGCCAACGCCGCGCCGGCCGGGATGCGGATGACGCTGTGCAACACATCCCACACCGAATCCAGCCCGGGAATCTTGTCGACAAAAAACTCGACAAACAGCATGATGCCGCTGGCCGTCAACATGGCGGGGTGCATCAACACACTCAAGCCCGGCGGCAGGGCCATCCAGCCCAGCGCGCCGGCAGAGCCCACCAGAAACACCACGGCGTATAACCTGAAACCGCTGGCCCAACCCAGCGCAGCAGCCAGTGCCAGCAGGCTGGACATGTCCAACTTGTCTGCGGCCTGGGTCACCGCAGGCCCCACCTCCACAGGCAAGCGGTCACCCAGGTGAATGCCGACCGATTGCAGCCAATCCAGAAAGTTTTGCCAGATCAGTTCCATGTCATGTGCGGGTTGGCTGAGGTGTCGTGAATGGGGTGGCCTGACGATTTAAACCAGCCAGTTCGGCTTGCATTTTTGCAGGAAAGACTGCACACCTTCCTTGCCCTCGCTGCTGGCGCGGATGCTGGCAATGCCCTCAACAGTGCGGGCGATCAAGCTTGCGTCGATGTCTGCCCCGGCCACGTCTTGCAGCAGGGCTTTGCATTCGCGCACGGCGTTGGGGCTGGCGTTGACCAGCGCTTTTGTGACCTCAGCCAGCTTGTCGTCAAGTTGGTCGGCGGACACCACGGCATGCACAAAACCAATGCGCAAAGCCTCTGCTGCATCGAAGCGCTCGGCCGTTAAAAAGTAGCGGTGCGCCGCGCGTGCGCCCATGGCGCGGATCACGTAGGGGCTGATGGTGGCGGGGTACAAGCCCAGCTTGACTTCACTCAAACAGTAGTTGGCGGTATCAACGCTCACCGCCATGTCGCAGGCCGCCACCAGACCCATGCCACCGGCATACACGTCGCCCTGGATACGCGCCACGGTGGGTTTGGGGCAGGTGTAGATCACCCGCAGCATCTCGGCCAGTTGTGCGGCATCAAGCAGGTTTTCGGCATGGGTGTAGTCCGCCATGCGACGCATCCAGTTCAGGTCGGCACCGGCGCAAAAGGCTGGGCCTGAAGCGGCGAGCACGATGGCACGCACCTGGCTGTTTTGCCCAAGCTGGGTGAAGGCTTGCGTGAGCTCGGCAATCACCTCGTCGTTGAAGGCGTTGCGGACTTCGGGGCGATTCAGGGTGACGGTGGCCACCGCCCCGGTTTGAATGTTCAATGTGGCCATGTTTTTAAGCCTCGCAGGGTTTGCATCACATCAAAATCGGCATTGCGGTGCAGCAAACTGTGGCCGTGGGTGATGCAGTAGCTGGCCAGCAGCGCGTCGATGGGGCTGGCGATGGTGTAGCCACGCTCGCGCAACGCCCGGTAATGCTCTGCAGCCATGAGCGCATTGTCCAATCCGCCTATATCGACCACCGTCGTACGTAGCAGCACCGCTTGCGCGTCACGCTGTGCCTTGGGCGAGTTGAAGCCACGCAGCACTTCAAATACCACCAGATCAGCCACACCAAGCTCATCGTCTGCGCTGGCCAGCAAGTTGTCCAAATGCTCTGCCTGTGCGCATTTGGTGCCCCGGAAATAGTCGATCCAGACGCTTGAATCAATCAGGATCATGATTTGGACACTTTGCTGGCACGCTTGTGCTGACGGGTCGACGCAGACGGTAAGGGCTGCACTTGGTTGACGACCTTGTAGGCAGGGGCAGGCTCATGCAAGGCGAGCTCGGCGCTGTCTTGCGTGTCGCCCGCAGCGGGATTGTTTTGCTCGGCTGCCAATTCAGCCGCACGCTCGGCGCGGCGCTTTGCCCAGGCTTCGTCGGAGTCATCCCAAAACAAGGTGCCGCGTGCTGCTCGAATGGCTGCATAAGCATGGCGCCGTTTGATGAGTTGCAAGCCCGCCTCGACTGCTTCGCGCTTGGTTTTGAAGTCGCCCGAGGCCATGACGTAATCCATGAGCTTGTCGTCAATCTCGATATTGGTTCGCATGAATTACCCCTTGATGTGTATGAATTTACTAAATCATACACATCACATGCGGAAAAGTCCAAATTTGGTGTCTTCCACCGGCGCATTGCGGCTGGCACTCAGGCCCAGCGCCAGCACGCGCCGCGTGTCGGCGGGGTCGATGATGCCGTCGTCCCACAGACGGGCGGTGGCGAAATAGGGGTGGCCCTGGTCTTCGTACTGGCGGCGGATCGGGGCTTTGAAGGCTTCTTCTTCTTCCATGCTCCACGCACCGCCTTTGAGTTCGATGCCATCGCGGCGTACCGTGGCCAGCACGCTGGCGGCCTGCTCGCCACCCATCACCGAAATACGTGCGTTCGGCCACATCCACAAAAAGCGTGGACTGAACGCGCGGCCACACATGCCGTAATTGCCCGCGCCAAAACTGCCGCCGATGATGATGGTGAACTTGGGCACCGCGGCCGTCGCCACGGCGGTCACCATCTTGGCACCGTTGCGGGCAATGCCTTCGTTCTCGTACTTGCGCCCGACCATGAATCCGGTGATGTTCTGCAAAAACACCAGAGGAATCTTGCGCTGACAGCACAGCTCGATGAAGTGCGTGCCCTTCAAAGCTGATTCACTGAACAAAATGCCGTTGTTGGCGATGATGCCGACCGGCATGCCTTCAATGCGGGCAAAGCCGGTGATCAGCGTGGTGCCAAAACGCGACTTGAACTCGTCAAAGTCCGAGTCATCGACGATGCGGGCAATGATCTCGCGCACGTCAAACGGCTTGCGGGTGTCGACCGGGATCACGCCATAGAGCTCTTCTGCTGCGTATTTAGGAGCTGCTGGCGCATGATCCATAAGGGCTAGAGGCTTGTTTTTATATAAATTCTTGATGGCGGTGCGGGCCAGCGCCAGCGCGTGCATGTCGTTTTGCGCCAAGTGGTCGGCCACGCCAGACAGACGCGTGTGTACGTCGCCACCGCCCAGGTCTTCTGCCGTGACCACTTCACCGGTGGCAGCTTTCACCAACGGTGGGCCACCCAAAAAGATCGTGCCTTGGTTCTTGACAATGATGGCCTCGTCGCTCATGGCCGGCACGTAAGCGCCGCCCGCCGTGCAACTGCCCATGACCACGGCAATTTGGGCGATGCCCTGCGCGCTCATGGTGGCCTGGTTAAAAAAGATGCGGCCGAAGTGGTCGCGGTCCGGAAACACCTCGTCCTGATTCGGCAAATTGGCGCCTCCCGAATCC
>JBBQZG010000119.1:0-10792 GCA_038207945.1 Burkholderiales bacterium | reverse complement strand
GTGATTGTCGAGATCGTGCGCCCTGGCACCGGCGACCCGGTTGCCGAAGGCGAAGTGGGCGAAGTGGTGGTCACAACGCTCAACCCTGACTATCCCCTTATTCGTTTTGGCACCGGCGACCTGTCAGCGGTTTTGGCGGGGCCGTGCCCGACCGGGCGTACCAACACCCGCATCAAGGGCTGGATGGGGCGGGCGGACCAGACCACCAAGATTCGCGGCATGTTTGTGCACCCGGGGCAGGTGGATCAAATCGTCAAGCGCTTCCCCGAAGTGGCCAAGGCGCGCCTAGTGGTGACCGGTGAAATGGCCAACGACCAGATGACGCTCAAGATTGAGTCCGCCTGCAGTGGGCCGGACGGTCTGGCTGTCAAGGTGGCCGAGGCCATTCGGGATGTCACCAAGCTGCGCGGCCAGGTCGAGGTGGTGCTGCCCGGCAGCCTGCCCAATGACGGCCGGGTGATTGAGGACGCCCGCAGCTACAAGTAGGCCAGCGCCCAATCCGCAGGCATTGTTGTAAATGCTATGCAATATATAGCTGTTAGTGCATATAAATAAAGGGCTGGAGGCCTATTTGTTATACACCCCAGGTGATTTGAACTTGTAAAGCATGCGTTTCCTTGCGGTGATGGTTGATCAGAAAAGACCCATGGTAGTCCTGTGCCTGTGGTTGGCCTTGCTGCTCAGTGGTTGCGCCGACACGCGCTACTACAGCCAATCGGTTGCCGGGCACCTGCAATTGATGGGGGCGGCGCGGCCGATTGAGAACTGGCTGGCAGACGCCGCAGCACCAGCGGCATTGAAGCAGCGGCTGCGCCAGGCCCAGGACATTCGCCATTTTGCCGTGACGGACCTGCAGCTGCCTGACAACGCCAGCTACCACCGGTATGCCAACTTGCAGCGCCGCCATGTGGTGTGGAACGTGGTGGCTGCCCCCGAGTTTTCCTTGACACTGAAAACCTGGTGCTTTCCCGTGGCTGGGTGCGTGGGTTACCGTGGCTATTTTTCAGAAAGTGATGCACAGGCCGAGGCGCAGGCCTTGCGCACGCAGGGCCTGGAGGCTAGTGTTTACGGCGTGCCAGCCTATTCCACGCTGGGCTGGATGAACTGGCTGGGCGGTGACCCCTTGCTCAACACCTTCATTCACTACCCCGAGGGTGAATTGGCTCGCCTGGTGTTTCATGAGCTCTCGCATCAGGTGCTGTATGTGCCGGGTGACACCGTGTTCAACGAGTCGTTTGCCACGGCGGTCGAGCGTCTGGGTGGTGAACTTTGGTTGCAGCAAAAAGCCTCACCCAAAGCGCGCGAAGACTACGCAGCGTTTGATGCCCGGCGCCAGCAGTTTCGCGCGCTGACCCGGGCCACGCGTGACAGGCTGACTGACATTTACAAGGAAAATAGCCCTCTGGCCCTTACAGATAAAGCGCGAGAAGCTATGAAATTGGAAGCAATGCAAGACTTCAGAGTGGCCTACGCTGCGCTGAAGGTCAGTTGGGGCGGCTACAGCGGTTATGACGCCTGGGTGGCGCAGGCCAACAACGCCGCGTTTGGCGCGCAGGCCGCCTATGATGAGCTGGTGCCCGGCTTTCAGGCGCTGTTTGTGCGCGAACGGCGCGACTGGCAGCGGTTTTATGATGCAGTCAGGCTACTTTCCAAACGCCCCGCACCAGAGCGGGCGCAACAGTTAAAACAATGGGCATCTGAACAACATGGCTGAATTGAACATCGTTCGCGAACACACGCTGGGCCTGGCCAAAGCGCGCAAAGTGGCTTTCAAATGGGCCGCGCAGGCTGAGCAGGAATTTGCCATGCAGTGCGAGTACGCGGAGGGCAAACACGTGGACGAAGTCGATTTTGTGCGCTCAGGCGTCAAAGGCCGTTTGATGGTGACCAAAGACCGTTTCGAGTTGCACGCCCACCTTGGTTTTTTGCTGGGCGCATTCAAGGGCTCGATCGAGGCCGAAATTGTAAAAAACCTTGACGACTTGTTGGCCGAGCCGGTCACCAGCAAGCGACCAGCCCGCAAGGCGTGATCAGCTCAGCGACTCAATCTGGTCGATGTACTGCTGCATCGCGTCGGCCTGGCTGGTACCTTTGAGGGTGTTCCAGGCATCCCATTTGGCGCGACCTACCATGTCGGTGAAGCCGGGTTTTTTCTCGCCGTTGTCGCCCACGCTGCCCTGCTTGTAAAGCGCGTAGAGCTTGAGCAGGGTCATGTTGTCGGGACGCTCACTCAGGTTTTTTGAGTTGGCCACAGCGGCTTCGAATTTGGTTTTCAGTTCAGACATTTGGGGTGATCTCGGTTGCGGTAAATAATCAGAATCTAGGGGTAAGCCGGGGTGATCTTAAAGGGCGTTTTGATCACAAAATAGAGAACTTATCCCAAACACACTGCAGTCATGGTCACCAAATTCAAACCCGCCTTCACGGTTGAGCGCATGAGCAAGGTCGATACCGCCTGGCTGCGCATGGACTCGCCCAGCAACCTGATGCTGATTGTGGGGGTGTGGCTCATCAAACCCGGAGTCAGCTACAAGGACACCCGTGACCGCATTGAAGACCGGCTGCTCAAATACCCGCGTTTTTCACAGCACGTGCAGCTTGACGCCACCGGAGCGAGCTGGGTGACCGACACCGAGTTCGACATCAGCCGCCATGTGTTGCGCGAGAAACTGCCCGCCGCTGCCAGAAAGCACCCGCAGCAGGCCTTGCAGGCGCGTCTGGGTGAATTGGCCATGCAGCCAATGGACTTGCGCCACCCCCTTTGGGACTTTCGCCTGATCGAGCATTTTGAGGGCGGCTCCGCGCTGCTGGTGCGCATTCACCATTGCATTGCGGACGGCTTGGCGCTGATTGCCGTGATCCAGTCGTTGGTCGACGGGGGCAGTGAACCGCCACAGCGCAAGGCGCACGCCAAGGCCGGCTTGAGCTGGGAGACCGCTGAAGACTGGATGTCGCACACCCTGATCGAGCCGCTGACGCTGGCCACCGTGAAGGCGCTGAATGCAGCGGGTGACGGTGCCGCGCAGGCTTTTGGTGCCATGGGGGATCCGCGCCATGTGCTTGAAAAACTGCTGGAAAAAGGCCTGAACAAGGGGCTCAGTGGCTCGGCAGACGCGGCGCGGCTGGCGTACCAGGTGATCCGTGATGGTGCCGCATTGGCGCTGATGTCTGATGACTCGCCCACCCGGCTCAAGGGCATACCGGGCACAGCCAAGCGCGTGGCCTGGTGCCAGCCCATTCCTTTGGATGAAGTCCGGGCCGTCAGCAAGGCCTTGCATTGCTCCATCAACGACGTGTTGCTGGCCTGCGTGGCAGGTGCCATTGGCCAGTACCTGCGCGCGCAGGGCGACTCGGTCGCGGGCAAAGAGATTCGCGCCATGGTGCCCGTCAACTTGCGGCCCATGGCGGAGACCTACAAGCTGGGTAACCAGTTTGGCCTGGCGCCAGTGGTGTTGCCAATAGGGATGGACAACCCGGTGGCGCGGGTGTTTGAGGTACGCCAACGCATGGGCGAACTCAAAAATAGCCTGCAGCCCCTGCTGGCGTTTGCCTTGCTGGCGGTGGCTGGTGTGCTGATCAAACCCGCGCAAGACGCCATGTTGAGCCTGTTTTCCAAAAAAACCACGGCGGTCATGACCAACGTGCCCGGCCCGCGCGAGAAGCTCAGATTTTGCGGTGCCACCTTGGACCAGGCGCTGTTTTGGGTGCCCCAGTCAGGCAGCGTGGGTTTGGGTGTGTCGATCTTGAGCTACGGCGGCGGTGTGCAGTTTGGCATCATCAGCGACACCACTTTGTGCCCCGACCCGCAGGCCATCATTGACCAGTTTGCGCCCGAGTTTGAGCGCCTGAGCTGGCTTACCCTGATGTTGCCGTGGGGCGAGTAAGCAGCAAACCTTAGTCGGCCAGTTCGGTGCGTGCCATTTCCATGTCCAGGCGTTCCATGGCGTCCACCGGGCTGGTGCCTGCGGCCAGTTGGTAAAGACGGTTGGCCTCGTCCATCATTTTTTCACCGTCGAGCATGAGCATGGCATGGGCGTATTCAATCATGCCGGCCGCGGATGCCATCTGCAGTTTGAGCGCCTGCGCAAACAGGTTCATGCCGGTGTCACGGTGCGCGCCATAGGCCATGGCCCCGATCAGCGAGCCTACTTTGTCGATGACTTCAGCATGAAATGTGCCCAGCGCAATGTGGGCATCGGGGTGGTTGGGCTGGCGTTTAAGGACCGTCTCAAGGTTGGTTTTCACCTTGTTGCCAATGCCCTGCGCCAGCGCCTTGGCCACGCTGATGCCCTGGCTGTAGCGGCCCAATGCAAAGGCGTGCCAGTAATAGGCGTTGACGTTGTCGGGATCCTGGCTGATTTGCCGCTCGGCGCGTTGCGCCACTTCAAGAAACAACTCCAGCCGGCGGTCCTCGTGTTTTTCAAGGTAAGTGGCATAAATGCAGGTGGCCTTGTTTGCCACGTTCATGCCATCCAGGCCCAGCTTGAGTCCTTCGGTGGTGGCCTTGTAAAACTCGCCGCTGTGAAATCTTGCCCAGGTATTGAGCAGCTTGGTGTCTTGCGGCAGCGGTTCCAGGTCGCCGGCGTGCAATCTGGTCCATTTTTTTTTGACGCTGTTTGCGTCAAAGTTGTACTCGCCCGTAAAGGGGAAAGCGGTCCATCTGGCCATGGTTGTCTCCTGCACACTGCTTTTTTACTTGGAATCCTTATTGTAGGCATCCGCCAGGTGGATCAAATGGGCGCGCTGCCCAGGCTCCAAGTAAGGGGTCAGCAGGTTCAGCACATGCTGTGCGCCGCGCATCAGCGCAGCTTGCGCGTTTTGCTCCTCCAGCGCGTTGCGCGGGTCACGCACGTATTCATAGCTCAGCCAATAGGTCAGCAGCACCACCATGCTGGTGGCGGTGGCATCGAGCTCACGCGAATCAATTTGCAGTGCGCCGCCCCGGCGCATGCCGTCCAGCAAACCTTTGACAGCACGGGTCTTGTTCTTCAGCACCGACTGGAAATGCGTTTCCAGGCGACGGTTTTTGCTCAGCAGGTCATTCAGGTCACGGTATAAAAAGCGGTATTGCCAGATCAGCTCAAACAGCGTGTGCAGGAAAAACCAGGCGTCTTCAACGTCGCGCACATCATCGCTGGCCGCCAGCAGCTCGTTCAAGGCGCGCTCAAAGCGGTCAAACAGCGCATTGATGAGCTCGTCTTTGGCCGGGTAGTGGTAATAAAGGTTACCTGGGCTGATGTTGAGCTCGGCAGAAATCAGCGTGGTCGACACATTGGGTTCACCAAAGCGGTTGAACAGCACCAGCGTCACTTCAAGAATGCGTTCTGCCGTGCGCCTGGGCGCTTTTTTTACCATGTGGAGACACCTTCAAGTGATTTGGTTTTAACCACCTGCTGCAGGTTATCCATGAGGTTGTGCAGCCTGGTCAAAGACTGCCCAACGCGGGTGGGTGGGGTTCTTGGGGGGCACAGGTGCCGATGCGTGTCGTCAAGTGCCGCGTGGTTCAGGGTGATGCCGTGGTAACCCAGTTTGGTGCTCAGGCCGGTCTGGCGCGAGCGCAGCATCTGCCGGGTTTGCTGGTAAGCGTGTTCCGCCAGGTGTCGACGCTGGCTGTAGCTGAAGGTGTTGGCTAGGTACAGTTCGGGGTCGCGGTGGTTGGGCTCGATCAACACAATGTCGGTGTTGGGGTAGGCCTGCTCATAAGCTTTCAGGCCCAGCACCAGGCGCGAGTGAATGAGCGACCGGAAGGTTTGGCTCAACACGGCGGGCAGGCCACCGTCCACAATGCGCGGAATCGGTTCGGGCGACGCCCAGGGGGTGGGGCTGTCGGTGTTGTGCAAAGGTGCTGAGGCATCAAAGGGCACCAGCGGGTTCAGGCACAGCATCAGGTCCACCCCTTCGTCGAGTGCAATGGAGGCATGCATGGTTTTGATGAGTGCACCGTCGCAATAATGCTGGCCGTCAATTTCTACCGGTGGAAACAGCCCGGGCAGCGCCGCGCTGGCTTGTACTGCTTTGGAAATGGGCACATGGTCCCATCCGGCCCGGCCAAAAGCCACGGCCTTGCTGCTGTCGAGGTGGGTGGCCACCAGCGTCAGGCGCTTTTTGAGCTGCCGGAAATCATTGGTGCGGCCAGGTTTGGAAAACAGGCGCGCCATCTCCACGTCGATCTGTGCATTGGAAAAAATCCCGGTCGGCAGGCTCGGGCCCAGTCGCTCCAGGGCGTTCATGAGGGATCGGCGGCCAAAGCTGCTGTGCCAGGCACCCGCCAGCATCAGCTCTGGCAGACGCAGGCTGCGGAAAAAATACTCTGAGAAAGCGGGACGCAGCAGCCACGATGGATCGAACGCTTCTGTGTGCCGCTTGCGGTCTTCAATGAATAAGCCAAAAAGCTGTTGCGGCGTGATGCCGTTGGCCAAACCTGCCGCAATAAAACCACCCGCTGACACCCCCACGTAATGCTGCAACTGGGTGAAGTTGATGCCCTGCAATGATTCTTGCAGCGCACACAGGGCACCAATTTCATAAATTGCACCGAGCGGGCCACCACCTGCCAGCGCCAATGCAATTCTGGGTGGGGACGGGGTGGCGGCGCGTTTCATGTGTTGGGAGTCTAGGGCCGATCAAGCTTTTGTCATACAGGGTTTGCCTGATCTGTAGTGATTGCCTCAACCGTCACCGGGGCCTTGCGCGTGGCAGCCTTGCGGGGAGCGGGTTTGGCTGCTGTCTTGACAGCCGGCTTAACTGCTTTGGCGGCCGCTTTGGCTGGTGCCTTGGTTACTGGCTTGGCGACAACCTTTTTGGCAACTTTTGCAGCAGGTTTTGCAGCAGGTTTTGCGGTGGGTTTCGCCGCAGTTTTGACGACAGGCTTTGCCGCAGCCTTGCCGGGTGCGAGCTTTTGCACGCTGGCGTTGAGCGCGTCAATGCGGGCAATCAGCGCGTCTACGTCTTTGGCGGAAGGCACGCCCAGCTTGTTGAGGGCTTTGGCCACGCGGTCTTCAAAAATGCTTTCCAGCTTGTCCCATTGGCCAGAAGCCTTGCTGGAGATGTCGGTGGCCATGTTGGTCATTTTCTGGGTGGCTTCCGTGATTTTTTCTTCTGCCGCAGACTGGGTCTTGCGCTGCAAGCTCACGCCTTCTTTCACCAGGGCTTCAAACGCTTTGGTGCCGCCAGCCTGCGCCTTGTTAAAAGCACCCAAACCAGCCTGCCAAATTTGCTGGGCAGAGTCCTTGATCGAGCCCGACAGATCAGGGGCAGATTTTTTGTTGGCAGCGGTTTTCTTTTTCAGTTTGGTGACCATGAGTTTCTCCGGTTGGATACAAAAGAGGGAAGTGATGGGGTGCAGAGCCAATGGCCCATGCATGGGCGTCACTTTAGTGCGCAGCGGGCCAAACGTGTAGGTGCTGCTTTCTAATTTGCCCGGTGATTTTTCGGCATTCCACGGGTTTACGCTGACTGCAAAGCGTGCTGACTCAGGCAAGAATGCCGGATTCGAATGGAGTTGTTCATGCAATATTTCGTCACAGGTGCCACCGGTTTCATTGGCAAACGCCTGGTCAAAAAGCTGCTGGAGCGCAAAGGCGCTTCGGTGTACTTTCTGATCCGTAAAGACAGCGAGGGCAAGGTCAAGGCCCTGCGTGAGTTCTGGGGCGCCAGCGCGGCGCGCGTCATCCCGGTGTTTGGCGACCTGACCCACAAAAAACTGGGGGTGTCTGCAGACGTGGTGAAGCTGCTTAAGGGCAAGGTCGATCACTTTTACCACTTGGCGGCCATCTACGACCTGGGCGCGGACGCCGCCAGCCAGATCGAAGTCAATGTAGATGGCACCCGCAACACCATCGAATTTGCCAAGGCGATTGATGCTGGGCATTTGCACCATGTAAGCTCCATCGCGGCGGCGGGCCTGTATGAGGGCGTGTTCCGCGAAGACATGTTCGATGAGGCTGAAAACTACGAACACCCGTATTTCATGACCAAGCATGAAAGCGAAAAAATTGTCCGCCAGGAATGCAAAGTGCCCTGGTCAGTCTACCGCCCGGCCATGGTGGTGGGCGACAGCAGCACGGGTGAGATGGACAAGATCGACGGCCCTTATTACTTCTTCAAGCTGATCCAGCGCATGCGTCAACTGTTGCCGCCGTGGCTGCCCAGCATTGGGCTTGAGGGCGGGCGCATCAACATCGTGCCGGTCGATTTTGTGGTCGATGCGCTGGCCGCCATCAGCCACCAGAAAGACATCACGCGCCAGTGCTACCACCTGGTAGACCCGGTGGGCTACCGGGTGGGCGATGTGCTGGACATTTTCAGCCGCGCCGCGCATGCGCCCAAGATGAACCTGTTTGTCAATGCGGCGCTTTTGGGATTCATTCCGCGCAGCATCACCAAAGGCCTGATGGCGCTGGCGCCGGTGCGCCGGGTGCGCAAGGCCATCATGAGCGACCTGGGCCTGCCCGAAGACATGCTGACCTTTGTCAACTACCCCACCCGTTTTGACTGCCGTGACACGCTGGCCGCGCTCAAAGGTACGGGCGTGAGTTGCCCGAACCTGAAAGACTACGCCTGGCGGCTGTGGGACTATTGGGAGCGCCACCTCGACCCCGATCTGCACATTGACCGCAGCCTCAAGGGCACGGTGGGCGGCAAAGTGGTGCTGATCACCGGCGGCTCATCGGGCATTGGCCTGGCGGCGGCGCACAAGTTTGCCGAGGCCGGTGCCATCACGCTGATTTGTGGCCGCGATCAAGCCAAGCTCGACACCGCCTGCGCCGAGGCCGCAGCCAAAGGCTACCGGTTCATCGCCTACGCGGTAGATATAGCCGAGCAGCAAGCGTGTGAAGCCTTCATGCAACAGGTCACGGCCGAGCATGGCGGCGTGGACTTTTTGATCAACAACGCGGGCCGCTCCATTCGCCGTGCCATTGAGTCCAGCTACGACCGCTTTCATGACTACGAGCGCACCATGCAGCTCAACTACTTTGGCTGCCTGCGCGTCACCATGGGCTTTTTGCCCGGTATGGTGGCCAAGCAAAAGGGCCATGTGGTCAACATCAGCAGCATAGGCGTGCTGACCAATGCCCCGCGTTTCAGTGCCTATGTGGCCAGCAAGGCCGCGCTGGACGCCTGGACGCGTTGTGCGTCAAGCGAATTTGCCGACCAGGGCGTGACGTTCACCACCATCAACATGCCGCTGGTACGCACCCCGATGATCGCGCCCACCGGCCTGTACAACAACGTGCCCACGCTCAGCCCCGAAGAAGCCGCCGACATGATCGCCCAGGCCTGCATTTTCAAGCCGGTGCGCATCGCCACCCGCATGGGCATTGCCGGGCAACTCTTGCATGCTGCCTTGCCGCGTGTGGCGCAAATTGCCATGAACACCAGCTTTCGGATGTTCCCCGATTCCACCGCCGCCAAGGGTGCCAAGCCGGGCGACAAACCCGCCAAGCAGCATTTGTCGCACGAAGCGCTTGCGCTGCAGCAGATGATGCAGGGGATTCATTTTTAGCACCAGCTAAACTCGCGGCTCTGATACGGGAGCTGAATAAATGAATGAAATTGTTAACGAAGACGCTGATGAAGTCAGCCTGCTGGACTTGCTGTTGGTGGTGGCGGACAACCTCAAGCTGCTGATCTTGGGGCCGTTGCTGATTGGGCTGTTGGCGCTGGGTGGGGCCTATCTGTTGCCGCAGAAGTACATCAGCCAAGCGATACTGGCATTGCCAACGGCAACGGCAACGCAAACACAAACGCCGCAGCAAGCGGCAGCGATGCTCGCGTCGCCCCTGGTGCTTGACCCGGTGATTGAATCGTTGCAATTGGCACAGGGCGATTCAATGCAGGTGGCGCGTGTGCGGGTGGCCGATCAAATCAAAGCCACAGTGGGTAAAGACAGTTTGCTGCGGCTTGAGGTCACGGCAAGCGCCCCAGCACAAGCACAAGCACTGGCCAATGCGGTGATTGACACCTGGCTCAAAAGCACCGTGCCCGGTGAAAAAAACCGCGCCGACCTGGAAAAACGGTTGAGCTACGCTAGAAACTCTTTGGCGGCCGTCACACGGCTGATCACGGGCCTGGATGCTGGCGGCGGCGCATATCTGAATCAGCCACAGACCCGTGGCGAAGCCGGCACCACGCTGGTGGCCTTGGGCGAGCTGCAGGCGCGTTATTTGGGTGAAGTGCTGAGCATTCCGCGTGAGCTTGAAGGCTTGAGCCGTGATGTGGTCAAACAGCCGCCCACCCTGCCCACCGAACCAGCCTCCAACAAAAAAGCCCTGATCGCCATCGGCGCCGCTCTGGCGGGCGGCTTTGTGCTGCTGCTGTGGGCGTTCATGCGCAACGCCTGGCGCAACGCCGCGCATGACCCGGCGCTGGCCGAAAAACAAAGCCGACTGGCTGCGGCGTTTGGCTGGCGCAAATAACAACCCCTGGCCGCCCCTAAAGCCGGCTATGTTGGTATTTTCGTTCACCAGATGAACACATATCAAATGCACCCCTTTCCCGCTGATGCCTCAGTCGCCCCCGCGGCGGCAAACCCCGTCGAGCAAGACAACCACCTCAAGGTCTTGCGCCTGCTGGAGGCCAACCCGCAGTTGAGCCAGCGTGAACTGGCCGAGGCCCTTGGCGTGAGTCTGGGTAAAACCAACTACTGTGTGAAAGCCCTGCTGGACAAGGGCCTGATCAAGATGGAGCGCTTTAGCAAAAGCCCCAATAAGCTGGCCTACGCCTACCTGCTCACCCCCAGCGGCGTGGCTGCCAAGACAGGCCTGACGGTGCGCTTTCTGGCGCGCAAGCT
>JBBQZG010000118.1:0-10817 GCA_038207945.1 Burkholderiales bacterium | reverse complement strand
GGGTCAGCTCGGGGGCTGTGATCCCCAAGGTTTTCTGGATCAGTGCCTGCAGGTCATCGGGGGTGTGGTCAAGCGCGAGTTTGAGCTCTGAGAGTCGGATCATGGTGGTTCAACTGTGGGCTTGTGGTGATCAAGCAGAAGCCAGCAATTTTACCGGCCGCACGCCACGGCGCACCAGGTCAGGTCGGCAAGAAGCCTTCGACCGACAGGTAGCGCTCTCCGGTGTCGTAGTTGAAGCCCAGCACGGTGGCCCCTGCGGCAATTTCTGGCAATTTTTGCGCGATGGCAGCCAGCGTAGCCCCGCTGGAGATGCCCACCAGCAAACCTTCTTCTGCTGCGCTACGGCGGGCGTACTCACGCGCGGGTTCGGCGTCGACCAGAATCACACCGTCGAGCAGTTCGGTTTTCAGGTTTTTGGGGATGAATCCAGCGCCAATGCCTTGAATCGGGTGGGGCGAGGGGCTGCCGCCGGAAATCACGGGGGAGGCCGAGGGTTCCACCGCGTACACCTTGAGTTTTGGCCACTTGGCTTTGAGCACCTGGGCCACGCCGCTCAGGTGGCCACCCGTGCCCACACCGGTGATCAGCACATCAATGCCATCGGGAAAATCGACCAGAATTTCTTGCGCCGTGGTGCGGGCGTGCACCTCAGTGTTGGCCGGGTTGTCGAACTGCTGCGGCACCCAGGCACCCGGAATCGTCAGGGACAGCTCATAGGCGCGGGAAATCGCGCCTTTCATGCCTTTCTCACGCGGGGTCAAGTCAAAACTCGCACCGTAAGCCAGCATCAGGCGGCGGCGCTCAATGCTCATGCTGTCTGGCATCACCAGAATCAGCTTGTACCCCTTGACGGCCGCAACCAGCGCCAGACCGACGCCGGTGTTGCCCGAGGTTGGCTCAATGATGGTGGCACCTGGCTGCAATTCACCTGACTTTTCAGCCGCTTCTACCATCGCCAGTGCGATACGGTCTTTGATCGAGCCGCCGGGGTTCGTTCGCTCTGACTTGACGAACACGTTGTGGCTGTTGCCAAACAGGCGGTTGATTCGGATATGCGGCGTGTTGCCTATGGTTTGCAGAACGTTGTCAACTTTCATGGGAATTCCTTGGCGGGAGTCATTTGGTTTTGAGCCATTCGCGCAATCGATAGGGGCACAAGCGGCAAGTGTAGGCTGGAAGCCAGCTGTCAACAGCGATAATGAGTGTGTGAAGCCCGCCAGACTGTCGCTGGTGCAAGCCGCAAGGACGATGCGTGAAGCATCGGGTGGAAACACCGCACTGGAGGAACGTCCGGACTGCAAAGGGCAGCGTAGCAGCTAACGGCTGTCCACTGAAAGCCCGGCCCGCAAGGGTTGGGTATAAGGTGAGGATCAGAGCAACAGAGACGAGCCGATTAAGTTCGGGTGAAACGGGCAATCTCTACGCGCAGCAATACCAAGTAGGCACACGCAAAGCGAGGCGGTTCGCCGCAGCGTCATGACCGGGGCCCCCGGAGTGTGCGGGTAGGTAGCACCGAGCTGTTGGGTGACCAACAGCCCAGATTAATGACAGTCACATGGCAGTCGCTCGCAAGAGTGGCGGCCATGCACAAAATCCGGCTTATCGGTGGGCTTCACACTTTTTACCTTGGCCATGACGCCGCCGCTAGTTGGCGGTGGCGTCGCGGACTCAGCCTCGTGCCAGCATTGACTGGCCCAGCGCAAACACCGAATTTGGTGCGTTGGTGTGAATGGGGCCGCTTCCTGGCTTCTTGAACACACCGCGATTTGGCGCCGGCTTCTGTTCGATCTTGACGCCTTTCGCCAGCTGTTCCAGCACCAGCGAGCGCAGGGTGACCGACTGCATGAAATCCAGCACCTTGGCGTTCATGGAATCCCACAAGTCTTGCGCCATGTCCTGGCTTGTTGCAACATCCTGAGCTTTGACTTTGGGCGGTGCATCTTCCACGGCAGTGATGATGTCAGCCACCGTGATTGCATCGGTGCGGTGACCCAAGGTGTATCCACCCCCCGGCCCGCGTGTGCTGCTGACCAAGCCCTGCTGGCGCAGTTTGCTGAACATCTGTTCCAGGTAGGACAGAGAGATCTGCTGGCGCACGGCAATGTCCGACAATGGCACGGGGCCGAGCTTTTCGCGCAACGCCACGTCAATCATCGCAGTGACGGCAAAACGACCTTTGGTACTTAAACGCATATTGATTACTCCTGTCAGTGTCAATGGGTCAGACACAGCACAAACTATAAAGTTCAAATCACTTCGCGTAAATTCGAATTATTGAGAAATTTACTTCGTAAAAAGTGAATAATTGACCAGGTATTTGAGGCCATTGACATGAATTTCAAGCATCTTTATTACTTTTGGGTGACCGCCAAGGCGGGCGGCGTCATGCGGGCGGGCGAGCAGCTGCACACCACCCCGCAAACGCTCTCCGGCCAGATCAAGTTGCTGGAAGACTGGCTCGGACGCAAATTGTTCCGTAAAAGTGGACGCCAGCTTGAGCTTACCGAGCACGGTCGTCTGGCGCTGGGCTATGCCGACCAGATTTTCAACCTGGGGCAAGACCTGGAAACCGCTCTGCGGCAGGCACGGGGCGCCCAGCGCAGGCTGGACTTCCGGGTAGGGGTGACCGATTCGGTCTCCAAGTCGGTGGCTTATCGCTTGCTGGAGCCGGCTTTTTCGATCAATCAACCCGTCAAGCTGCTGGCCAGCGAAGGCAAGTTTGATGACCTCTTGGCGCATCTGGCCCTGCACCGGCTGGATTTGGTGATTGCGCATGAGCCGATGCCCAAACGGGTCAGTGTGAAAGCCTTTAACCACCCGCTGGGCCGCAGTGCCATGAGTTTTTTTGCCGCACCCGGTTTGATGCCAGGCATCCAGGGCATGTTCCCTGCCTGTCTGGACGGCGTGCCGATATTGGTGCCGGGTGCAACGGCCTCGGTCCGGCAGCAATTGGAGGGCTGGTTTGCCAAGCACCAAATTGCGCCGGTGGTGGTGGGTGAGTTTGATGACGCGGCGTTGATGAAAGCCTTTGGCCGTGAAGGCCAGGGCGTCTTCATGACCCCCAGCCTGCTGGAAGAAGAAACCTGCACCCAGTTTGGTGTGTCCGTGATTGGCCGCACGGAAGAACTGGTGGAAGAGTTTTACGCCGTGTCAATCGAGCGACGCATCACGCATCCTTGTGTGCTCGCCATCACCGATGCTGCGCGCGGGCAGTTGTTCAGCGTTTGACCTCAATCAGAATTACCTTCGCCGGATAATCCAGTCGTATGCCCCTCAGAGAAATCTCCCACCCCGCGATTGACATTGACCTGCGCTATGCCCAGCCAGACAACTTCACCGGCAGCACCATTTATGACCACGCGGTGGCCTACTTGCATCAGGACGCGTTGGCGGCGCTGGTGCATGCCGCCGATCTGGCAACAACCCATGGCATGCGTCTGCGCGTGCTGGATGCCTATCGACCGTCTGCGGCACAGTGGCGTTTGTGGGCGGCGTTGCCTGACCCCAGGTTTGTGGCCGACCCGCGCACAGGCTCGATGCACACGCGCGGTGTGGCGGTTGACTTGACGCTGTGTGATGCGGGGGGCACACCATTGGACATGGGCACGGCGTTTGATGAAATGACCGAGTCATCCTTTCATGGCGCCGTCGACATCACCATGGAGGCACAGCGCAACCGTGGCCTGCTGCTGGGGCTGATGACGCTGGCTGGATGGGTGCATCACCCCTATGAGTGGTGGCACTACAACCTGCCGGCCCCCACCCGCTATCCGCCGCTCAGCGACGGTGCCGAGGGAAGTTACCTGATGGATTGAGTTGGGTTGACCGGCTGATTTGCATCAAAACCGCTCACCGTCGTGTAAATAGCGCCATTGACCTTCAGGCAAATTGGACAAGGCGACCCGGCCGACCCGCTGGCGCTTGATGCTTTTGATTTGCAGCCCGACGCGCTCGCACAGGTAGGCCATCAGCCCGGGGTGCGAGCCTTTGAGTGCCACACGCAGGCGGGTCGAGGTGTCTGACGTGCTGTTGATGCTGACCTTGACCGTCGGCAGCGGGTGGCCGTCGGTGGTCAGGCCCGCGTTCAGGCGTTGCAACAGGTCTGGCGTCACCTCGCCGGCCACTTCCACCACCATTTCGTGTTCCATCACGGCGGCGTCTTCGGTGAGCTTGCGCAGCACGCGCCAGTCTTGCGTGAACACCACCAGGCCGGTGGCGGCCACCTCCAGCGGCACGCAGGCGGTGAGTTTGGCAAAGTGGTGCTTCAGCAAGCGCGTGCCGCAGGGGTCTTGCGCCCAGTGGTTGGCCGGCAACAGCAATTGATGCGCGGGCTTGAAACGTTTGCCAGCCTCGCCCGGTGCCGCCATGGCCTCAAAACCGGCGGGTTTGTGCAGCACCAAGGTCACATCGGCGAGCGCCATCAGGCTGGCGTGGGGGTCGACCACCACGGTCTGGTCCAGCACCCGGGCCATGGGTTCTTCAACCACTTGGCCGTTGACGCTGACCCAGCCGCCTTCAATGTATTGTTCGGCCTCGCGGCGAGAGCAGTGCATCAGGTGCGCCACGTGTTTGGACAGGCGCTCACCGGTTGGCAAGGCCAGCTTGGCGGCAGGTTTCACAGGGCGCACGGATTTTTGAGGTTTGATCATTGCCGGTAATGGTAACCACTGGCTACCAACTCAGTGGGTCCAGCTGGTAAAACTGGCAAAGCTCGCGGTACAGGTTCGGGTGCGCCTCGACCATGGGGCCGGGTTGCTCAAAAAAAACCTCGGAGATCACGGCAAAAAATTCGCCGGGGTCAGTGGCGCCATAGTCACTGAACAGCGAGGCTTCACCGCGCCCGGCACGCGCTTGCAGCGCCGCAAATTCTGCCCCCAGCACCTTGGCCCAGCGCCGGTAGTGCGCCCGCCGCGCCAGCATCGGTGCCCCGTTGGCAGTGCCGGTTTCCTGATCCAGTTGGTGAGCGAACTCATGAATTGCCACGTTTTGCCCATCGTCCACCACGGCGGCGCCCGCCAGGGTGTCTTGCCACGACAAGATGACCTGGCCTTCTGACCACGACTCCCCGGAGAGCACCTGGCGCGCCCGGTGCGTCAAACCGATCGGGTCAACCTGGTCGCGCTCCACCACGAAGCTGTCGGGGTAGACCAGGATCTGGCTCAGATGGGGGTAGTAGTGGCTGGGCCGGTTGAGGATCAGCAGGCAGGCCTGGGCGGCAATGGTCACCCGAACCTCATCGGTGATCTGCATGCCGTTGCAGCCAATGAAGGTTTTCTCGGCCAGAAACACCTGCATGTGTTGCTTGAGTTGCAGTTGCAGGTTGGCTGGCAGCAGGCGCACATAAGGCACGCGCCGCTTTAATGTGTCGCGCCAGGCCGCAGGAAAGGCTCGGGCGCGAAGCTTGGCGCGTTTGCGCTCGGTCAGCCAGGGTGCGCCCAGAAGCCACAGCACCAGCAGCAGGCCCAGGCAAGCAACGATGAAAACCGGCATGAGGCGCTTCCAGGTTGGTGACAACAAGCTGGCAGATGGTCACACCACACGCACTTTTCAAGTGCGCCGCCTGAGCGAGCTGGGTCGTTTGCGCCAGCGATGCGCGGGTGCGATGCGTTTGCCAACATCAATTCAACTTACATCTGCATTGACTCAATCCGCGCCACGTGCGCCATCAGCGAGCGTTTGGCCACCGGCCACATGCGTGGTGGCACGTCGTCGTAAACCACTTGCAGCCAATCGTCCAGCGTGCCTTCTGGGTGCGCCTGCATGGCCGCGATGACCTTGGCTTCACGCTGTTGGCGGTGATTTTTTAGGCGAGCAATGGCGTCCTTGGCCTCGGTGTCTGGCCCGCCGATGACATAACCATGCGCGGGCAGAATGAACTTGATGTCGTGCTCTGTGCAGGCAGCACTGAGCACATCGAGTGAATTCAGGTAGTCATTCATGTCGCCGTCGGGCGGGTCAATCACCGTGGTGCTGCCGTTCAGGATGTGGTCGCCGCTGAACAGCAAGCCGTCTTCCAGCAACACCAAGCAGACGTGATTGGCGGCGTGACCGGGTGTGTGGATGACCTGCAAGGTGTGGCTTGTTTTATATGCAAAATCAGCCTCTAGCCCTTGTTCAATAAGCGCAAGTAGCTCTTTATTTTGTAGCGTTCTGTCTGGCGTGAAGGCGCTGTGGGCACGGGCCGTGGGGGCGCTTGGCAGGCCCAGAATGGGCGGTGTAGGCTGGCACATGGCTTGCAGCGGCTGGGCGCCGGGCGAATGGTCCGGGTGAGAGTGGGTGCAGACAATCAAGCGGATGTCGCCGCCGGCCGCGCGCCAGAGTTTCTGCAGGTGTTCGTAGTCGGCTGGGCCGGGGTCGATGGCGATGAAGCCTGTGCCCGGGTCACCCACCAGGTAGCTGTTGGTGCCGGGGCCGGTCATGGCGCCGGGGTTGGGCGCGGTCAGGCGCCACACGTTTTTCAGCAGTGGCACGGCTTGCTCACTTTGCCAATCCAGCGGGTGCACGATCTGGCCGTCCGGGCAAACCAGCGTCAGTTCGCCAAAGGGCGATTCATGCTCCATGTAACGCGCCTCGCGCCCGGCCATCAGTCCGGCCCGCGGGCAACTGGTCAGCAAGGGGGCTTCAGACACGGCGCAGGCGTCAAGCACGGCATCCACTGTCGCCAGGTTTTGCAGGCGCTCCAGCGTGCGGATGGTCGGGAAAATCATGAAAAACGTGCCCGCCTGGTGGCGCGCCAGGGCGTCACCAGGGCGCACCCAGACTGGTTCAAACTGTTCGGTTTCATCGGCCACCGGTGTTTGCTCAGGCGGCACGCGCGCCACCAAAAACGGCACGTCAAAACGTTTCGGCATGTCACGGTCGGTGATCCAGCGGGCCAGCACATGCATGTCGCTGGCAGCCAGTGTCAGGCCGCGCGTCGCACATTGTGTTGAAAAATTGCCTTGCCGGTCCATCGTGTCAACCTCGGCTTGCGTCGCCCAGCTGCCGTCCGCATGGCGCGCCAGCAACACCCCCAGTTCTTCAAAACTCTCACGAATGGCAGCCACGGCCTGTGTCAACGCCTCGTCGTTTTGTGTGGCGCGGCGCTGGGAAATGGCGTGGCAACAGCCGTCAGCCGCATCAATGCCCCCACCGGGAAACACGAACGCGCCAGGCACAAAGCTGGCTTTGCTGGAGCGTCGCGTCATCAGCACTTCAAGCCCGTCAGGCGTGTCGCGCAGCAGCAGCACGGTGGCGGCGGCGCGCAAAGGGGCAGGGGTACGTGCAGGGTGCAGGAGTTGGGTAGGACGGGGCATGGGCAAATTATGCAGGCAAGATCACAATGCCCACGTCGCGGATCGATCTCAAGGAGGAACCCACATGGACATCAAAGCGCTTCAACACACCCTGCGTGAATTCGCCGCTGCGCGCCACTGGCAGCCATTCCACACCCCCAAAAACCTGAGCACCGCGCTGATGGTCGAGGCGGCCGAACTGGCCGAGATTTTTCAGTGGATGACCCCCGAGGAATCCCAGGCCGCGCCGCGCGACCCTGCCATCAAAGCGCGTATCGCCGACGAGGTGGCTGACGTGCTGCTGTACCTGCTGCAAGTGGCCGACCAGTGCGATATTGACATTTCCCAAGCCTTGAGCAACAAGCTGGAAAAAAACGCCATCAAACACCCCGCTGCGATTCAAGCCAACCCATCCTCATGAGCCCCCGGCGTCCGCAGGGCCCGCGCGCAGGGTTCAATACGCAGTTGCCGCCACCCTCGGTGCCGGGATCACGCCAGCACTCGCAGATAATCTTCTCCATGCACATTCCCTTCACCAAAATGCAAGGTGCCGGCAACGATTTTGTGGTGCTGGACGAGACCCAAATCCGACACAACCTGAGCGCTGCGCAGTACCGTTTTCTGGCCGACCGCCACTTTGGCGTGGGCGCTGACCAGATTTTGACGGTGCGCCCCTCCCCAGCGCCCGGCATTGACTTTTCTTATGTCATTCACAACGCCGATGGCGGCGAGGTAGAGCACTGCGGCAATGGCGCGCGCTGCTTTCTGGCCTTTGTGCGCAGTCGGGGCTTGACGGAAAAGGACGTGGTCAGGGTGCAAACCATGAACCGTATGCTGGAACTGCACTGGCAGCTTGACGGCCGTGTCACGGTGGACATGGAAGCGCCTGATTTTGAGCTGTCACATGTGCCGTTTGACCCTGCCGGGCTCACTCCCCCAGTCCGAGGTTTATGGCAAATATGGCCTCTAGACCTTACAGATAAGGCGCAAGAAGCTATAGTTTCAGTAGCTATTGTGTCCATGGGCAACCCCCATGCAGTGGCGCTGGTGGACGACGTGGATAGCGCACCAGTGCTCACCCTGGGGCCTCAAATCCAGGCCTTGCCAGCCTTCCCGCGCGGCGTCAATGTGGGCTTCATGCAGGTGCTGGACCGCTCACACATCCGCCTGCGCGTGTATGAGCGCGGCGCCGGCGAGACGCTGGCCTGTGGCACCGGCGCCTGCGCCGCAGTCGTGGTGGGTATCCGGCTCGGCCTGCTCGACGCTTCGGTCGATGTCCATACCCACGGCGGCACCCTGACCATTTCCTGGGCTGGCGGCACGTCGGCGGTCATGCTGACCGGCCCCGCCACCACCGTGTTTCAAGGTGTCATTGACCTCCCCGATGACCTTCCCAATCTCCCTTAACGTCTGATCACCATGCCCCATTCACATTTCCCCAGCGCCATCAGCAACCCCATCACCGAAGACGACATTGCCAACTACCTGGCCAACACGCCTGATTTTTTTGAGCGCCACGCCGAGTTACTGGCTGCCGTACAGCTCAGCAGCCCGCACAGCCAGCGTGCGGTGAGTTTGCAAGAGCGCCAGGCCAGCTTGCTGCGTGAAAAAATCAAGATGCTTGAGCTGCGCATCATGGACATGATCCGCAATGTGAATGACAACATGGTGCTATCAGACAAGCTGTTGCAATGGGCGCGCACGCTGTTTTTAAACACCGACCCGGCTGCCTTGCCCGAGCTGATGGCGGCCGAGCTGGCTGACCAGTTTTCCGTGCCACAGGTCGGTATCAAGGTTTGGGGTGTGGATGCGGCCTACGCTGGCGCGACGTTTGCGCAGGGCGTCAGCGATGACGCCAAGTCGTTTGTGTCATCGCTGACCGAGCCGTTTTGTGGCGTCAACTCCGGCCTGGAAGCCATCAACTGGCTGCCCGACCCCAAGGCCGCCGTGTCGCTGGCGATTTTGCCGCTGCGCGCCGGTCCTATCGGCAGTGTGGCGCCTGCTTTTGGCTTGCTGGTGCTGGCCTCACCTGACTCACAGCGTTTCACCAGCACCATGGGCACCGACTTTCTGGCCCGCGTGGCCGAGTTGGCCAGCGCCGCCCTGTCGCCGCTTCGGTAGTGGTGCAGCCCGTTGCAGAGTGGGCAGGCACGCACAGAATCCTGCGCGTCAGCAAGCCCATCAAATGGCCACAAGCCACTCACTGAAAGGCCAGCGTGGAAGTTCGTGAAGCCCTGGCTGACCAGGCCACCCCCCAGGCCACCCCCCAGGCGCCCGACCCGCTGGTGCAACGTTACCTGGACCACATACGGTTTGAAAAACGCCTGGCTGCGCGCACCGTCGCGCTGTACACGCTGGACCTCGAAAAACTCGCGGCCAATGCCGCCCAAGCCCGCGTCGCCCTGCTGGGGGTGCAGCCCAGCCATATCCGCCGTTGGGTCGCGCAAATGCACAGTGGCGGGCGCAGTGGCCGTGGCATCGCCCTGATTTTGTCGGGCTGGCGCGGCTTCTATGTTTGGCTCGGGCGCGAAGGACTGATGGCCTGCAATCCGGTGCTGGATGTGCGCGCCCCCAAAGCGGCGAAACCGCTGCCCAAAGCCTTGAGCGTGGACGACGCGGTGCAATTCGCCAGTTTTGGCCAACCGGATGCTGACCCCTGGCTGGAGGCGCGTGATGCGGCCATCGTCGAGTTGCTTTACGGCGGCGGCTTGCGGGTGGGCGAGCTCACCGGGCTGGATGCCCAGGCCAGTGACACGGCGCGTGGCTGGGTTGACCTGCAGGCGGCAGAGGCCCATGTGCTGGGCAAAGGCAGCAAGCGGCGGATCGTGCCGGTGGGTGCCAAAGCGGTGCTGGCGCTGCGGGCCTGGTTGTTGGTGCGTGATCAGGCACTGCCCGCTGCGCCCGGACAGACGGCCAGGGGCGGCACGCCACAGGCGGCGCTGTTCATTGGCCGCAACGGGACGCGGCTTTCCGCCCAGTCGATCTGGCAGCGCCTTCGCCAGCGCAGCTTGCAGGCTGGCCTGGCCGCCCCGGTGCACCCGCACATGCTGCGCCATTCGTTTGCCAGCCACGTGCTGCAGTCCAGCAGTGACCTGCGCGGTGTGCAAGAGTTGCTTGGCCACGCCAACATCAGCACCACGCAGGTCTACACCCGGCTCGATTTCCAGCACCTCGCCAAAGCCTATGATGCAGCGCATCCCCGTGCCCACCTCAAAACCGGTGGGCCAACTGGTTCAAAATAGCAGGCTGTGACAATTTCAACCAAGGTGACTTATGCAAAAGCAAATCAATGTGATGTTGGACAAAGGCGTCGAGTTTTCGTTTCATGTGCCCGAAGGTGCGCCGCTGGCGCATGACGCCGCGCGCGCCTGGCTTGACCAGCAGTTCACAGCGCTGGACTGCGAGCCCCTGCGCGCCAGCGGCAAAGTGCTCACCGCTGACAAAATTCTGGTGGTGACGCAGGCCGCTGGCAGCGCCTTGCTGGGTGACGCCAAGTGGGCCGCCGACTATGTGGCCGCCGTCAGCGGCGCTTTGGGCAAGCCG
>JBBQZG010000117.1:0-10985 GCA_038207945.1 Burkholderiales bacterium | reverse complement strand
GTCGGTGGGCGCGCGGTGCATAGACTTCGCGGTACCAGTTGTCCTGCACAAAGTAGACCGGCTGGCCACAGGCACCGTAGCTGCGGCAATGTTTGTCCCAGTGTTTTTCGTGGCCGGGTGGCACACGCAGGTAAATGGGCTGGCGGACCACGGTCACGGGTCGTTGTTCGATGATGATGGGTTGCGGGTAAATCACCACCGGCTGGGGGACGCGACCAATGTCAATGCGGCCATAGAACCCGGGTTGGGAAACATTGACCGACACACCCACATCCGTCGCCGATGCCGCCGTGTGAAGCGCTGCCGCGACAAGCGCAAAACCCAATAAGTAAGTTGATTTTTTCATCTGCTCATTCTAGGATTTTGCCGTCGGGATGGGTGTGAGCAAACGTAAACGCGCGGCGCCCGGCGGTCGGTGAACGTGACAGCCACAGGTCACACTTGGGGCAACAGAAAACGCCGCTCCCAAGCGCTGATTTCGTTCTGAAAACTCTCAAACTCAAGCGCTTTAACGGCGCAATAGCCGGTGACAAAGTCGTCACCAAAAAGCGCTCTGGCCACGGCACTGTGCTGCATTTTTTGTAACGCGGCGTCCATGCTGCGCGGCAGGCTGTGCGCCTGGTCGTAACCGTTTCCAGACAGCGGCTCAGACGGGGTGAGTTGCTCTTGAATCCCCTTGAGGCCAGCGGCGAGCGAGGCAGCCATCGCCAGGTAGGGGTTAGCGTCCGCCCCGGCAACTCGGTTTTCAACTCGCCGAGCAGCCGGGCCGCTCGCAGGGATACGCAGCCCGGTCGTGCGGTTGTCGTAACCCCACTGCAAGTTGGTTGGCGCCTGGCTGCCCGCCACATAGCGCCGGTAAGAATTGACGTTGGGTGCAAACATCAGCATCAGGTCAGGTCCATAGGCTTGCAAGCCAGCAATGAAGTGTTGGAAGCTGGCGCTCGCGCTGCCATCGCCCTGACTGAACACGTTGTGGCCGTGTGCATCCACCACGCTGATGTGCAGGTGCATGGAGCTGCCTGAGCTACCGGCGATGGGCTTGGCCATGAAGACAGCATTGAGCCCATGTTTCAAGGCGATTTCACGGGCGGCGTACTTGAACAGGAAGGCCTGGTCTGCCAGGGCGACAGCATCGCCGTGCATCAGGTTGATCTCGTATTGCGTGGCACCGACCTCATGAATCCAGGTTTCGGCGGCAATGCCAAGCGTGTCGCAGGCGTCACGAAACTCATTCCAGAACGGGGCCAACTCATTGAGCATGTTGAGGCTGAAGGCGCTTTGACCCACTTCGGCGCGGCCACCGCGCACCACAGGCGCTTGCAGCAATTGCGATGGGTCGGTGTTGGCGGCTGTCAGGTAAAACTCGATCTCGGGCGCCACCACCGGGCTCAGTCCCAAGGCCGTGTAACTTGCCAGCACGTGTTTCAGAATGCTGCGCGGTGCAAACTGGCACAGCGCGCCGCTGAGCTCCACGCAGTCATGGATAGCCACGGCACGCGGCACGCTGGACCAGGGCGCCAACGACACGCCAGCGTAGTCGGGCAGCAACTGCACATCGGGGTCGGAGTCGGGAAACACCGGGTTGTACGAGTACGCACCGGTGACCGCCTGCATCGGTATCGCCTGGCAAATGCGCAGTTCTGAACCCGCCAAAAAGCTGGCGCCTGGCATCAGCTTGCCGCGCGGGTAGCCAGAAATGTCAGGAAAAATGCACTCCACATCACGCACGCCATGCTGGCTGAACAGTTGGTGAATGCGCTCTGGCACCGCTGGCTTGGCCGCAGGGTGTGGCTGGGATGGCACGGAAGATACGGGCTGCTGGGGCATGGCACCAACTCTGAAAAGTGAAGTTGGCGCAAGTTTAAGTCAGGCCTGTTGCGGGGCTTGCCACCTACCTGGGCCGGCGCCAAGACCCGTGTGGCGGCGGCTATGCCGGGTTTACTGTGCAGCAGCCGCCACAAACTGGCTGTTGACCGACAGTGTGGCGGCAAATGGCATGTCATTGGCCATCACAGCCGGCGCCGGTTGGGTAGCCCGGCCGAAACCACGGCTGGCAAGCTCCCTGTGCATGGCTTTCACCCGTGCCAGATCTTGCGGGCTGCCACTGCGACGGTACTGCGCTTCAGCCTGATGCGTCAGCTTGATCACGGTGGCCACTTCATGTGACATGACGGGGGCGACCGATTTTGCAGCTGCGACCTGGATTACGGGCATTGGGTTGTTGGCGCTTGCGCCCTGCGCCAATGCGCTTCCGGTAGCCGCCACAGACACGGCGGCGAACATCAAAGAAGAGAGGATGTTGTTCATGCGGTAACTCCGGTAGGGTGAGGTGATTGCCCAGCTGACCCCAAAAAGCGGGACCAGATGGCATCGACATGCCTCGAAGATACCGCGCGGTTTTGACAACGGGAAGTCAAACGTAACGGATCAGCGCCTGGCGTGACATCCGTTACAACCGCTTTCGAATGACGTGGTATTGCTTACAAATTTCAGCGCATTAACGTCAGAACGCGTCGGGTTGCTGCTGCGGTGCCGCTTGCTGAAAGGCGGGCAATTGCGCGCAAGCCTGGTCAATGGTGCAAATGTTGGGGTACGGTGCCAACGACACCTTGAAGCGCCGCGCGCTCTCCACTTGCGCCACCAGGTAGGCATCAGCCAGCCCGGGTTGGCCACCAAAACAAAAGCTGCCGCGCTGCGTGTCAGCGGCCAGCATCTGTTCCAGCGCCTCAAAACCGGCGTTGATCCAGCTGGCGCACCAAGCCAGCACTGCATCCTCATTGCAGTTCAGCGTGTGGCGCAGGTACTCCAGCACGCGGCGGTTGTTGAGCGGGTGGATATCGCAGCCGACGATGGCAGCCAGGGCGCGCACGCGGGCCCGGTCATTCATGTCTGCAGGGAGCAGCGGCGGACTGGGATAGCGCTCTTCCAGCCATTCGATGATGGCGGGCGACTGCGTCAGCACCAGGTCACCGTCGATCAGCGTGGGCACGAAGCCCTGTGGATTAAGCGCCTTGAAGGCAGCATCAAAGTGCGCCTCGGCGCGCAAATCCACGGCCACATAGTCCCAATCCAGACCCTTGAGGTTGAGCACAATGCGCAGGCGGTGCGAGGTGCCGCTGCGAAAGTAGTTGTAGATTTTCATGAAATTTCTCCAGCAACCTCCGTTCGTCAGGCGCTTTTGCTGCGCTTGGACGCAATCAATGACTTGACTTCAGGCGCGCGCACCCGCGGGCGGTCCGGCTCGGCGGCTGGCAGTGGCTGCACCTCGGTCAGGCTGGCCAGACAGCGCCGGGTCAGGTCCTGGTAGGTCAGCGTGCCGGTCAGCTTCCAGGCGATTTCTTCGTCACGAAGCGAGCGAAGCAGCTTGGCTGGCACACCGGCAACCAGCGTGCGGGGCGCCACCCGCATACCCGCTGGGACAAACGCGCAAGCGGCCACCACGGCCTGCTCACCCACCTCGGCCTCATCCATCACCACCGCGTTCATGCCCACCAGTGCGTCGCGCCGCACGATGCAGCTGTGCAAGACGGCGCCATGACCGATGTGGCCGTTTTCTTCCACCACGGTGTCCTGTTGAGGGAACCCGTGCATGACGCAGTTGTCCTGCACATTGGCACCCGCGTGCAACACAATGCGACCAAAATCCCCGCGCAGACTTGCCAGCGGGCCGACATAGCAGTTCGGTCCCACATGCACATCGCCAATCAGCACGGCCGTGGGATGCACATAGGCGCTGGGGTCTACCACGGGGATCACACCTTCAATCGCGTAACAGGGCATGCCATTCCTTGGGGGTTGGTCTATTTTTGCTTGCGATACAACACCACGAGCCATACTTCATACGAGGCAATCGCAACCGTTTGCACCCAATACAAACCGGTTCCTTTGTCCACCAGCACAGACTGTAAGGCATCCGATACATTGACTGCACCCAAGCCCAAAACTGTCACGCCAAGCGCCACCAGCGCCGCCGGTACCGCTACCGCATGTCTTGCAGCATTAACGAAAAGACAAATATATGCCACAACGGAAAATGAAATGATCTTGTCTTGATACGCATAGAACGGCACGTCGTAATAAACGAAAAGAACGGGGTATTTCAGTCCAAAAAAATGAGCTATGGCCATGCAGCAAAAGTACCCAACGCCTGCCCACAATGACGCTTTCAGCAAAGGTGAATTCATCTGAAGAGTTCCACCCTATTTCTTTATGCTGATGACTTGCGTCACGGTCACCGCTTTGAGGCCTTCAATGCCGAATTCGACACCGTAGCCTGAGCCCTTGATGCCGCCAAAGGGCACCATCGGGTGAACAGCGCCGTGCTGGTTAATCCACACCGTGCCCGCCTGCAGTTGCATGGCCACACGCTGCGCCTCCTGCACATTGCTGCCCCACACGGAGGCCCCCAGAGCTGCATCCAGACGATTGGCGTTGTGGATGGCTTCACTCACATCGCTATAGGCAATGATCGGCAGCACAGGACCAAACTGTTCTTGGTCGACCAGAGGGCTTCCGTCTTTGACATCGGCAACGAGGGTGATGGGAAAGAACAGGCTGTCAGGCTTTGGCTGGCCACCTGTAACAATCCGGGCGCCATCGCGTCGGGCGGATTCGACCAAAGTACACACCTTGTCAAACTGCATTTGGTTTTGCACCGGCCCAAGCATGATGCCTTCCTGCATGCCGTCGCCCATGGGCATGGCCTCTGCCACAGCCTTGAGCGCAGCAATCACGGCTTCGTACTGACTCTGGTGCACATACAGTCTTTTGGCACAGGCGCAGGTTTGGCCCATATTGATAAAGGCGCCCCAGAACAGTCCCTGTGCAATAGCCTGGGGGTCGGCATCAGGCAGCACGATGGCTGCGTCATTGCCACCCAACTCCAGCGTCAAGCGCGCCAAATTGCCTGCGGAGGCTTCGATGATCTTGCGACCAGTAGCACCGGAGCCAGTAAACATGACCTTTCTCACCTCGGGGTGGCGCACCAGTGCATCACCCACAGTGCTACCGCCGCTGACTGTGTTTAGGACGCCAGGTGGCAGTACCTCATTGATCAGGCGCACCATTTCCAACGTGCCCAGCGGGGTGTATTCCGAGGGCTTGAGGACCACTGTATTTCCCACCCGCAGCGATGGGATGATCTGCCAGATGGCAATCATCAGCGGCCAGTTCCAGGGCGCAATGGCAGCCACCACGCCGATTGGTTTTCGGTGCACTTCATCACGGCGGGTGTCGTCTTCAAAGGCCACCTCTACGGGCAGGTCCAGCATGGTGGATACCTGGGTCCAGCCCACACAAGCCTGCATTTCAAACAACGAGCCGGGCCCGGCCAGCGGCTTGCCTTGCTCGCGGGTGATCCATTCGGCTAGGTACTGTGAGTTCTCCGTCAGCACCTCAGCCACGCGGCTTATGAGCGCCTTGCGCTCGGCATCGGGCAGCGCAGCCCAAGCCGGCTGCGCTGCCCGTGCTGCGGCCACTGCCGCATGTACCTGGGCGGGCGAAGACGCAGGGGCATTGCCCAGCAAACTGCCTGTGGCGGGGTTGTAAACAGCAAACGAAGCGGCATCGCCGGGCACAGCCTGGCCATTGATTTGCAGCGCAAAAGTGGTTGTCATACAGGGGTTTCCAAAGAAAGAGAAAAAGCAATCCCACACCGCCCCCGGGCAGAGCCGGTCGTATGGCTGTGGGATCTGGGTGCTTGTGGAGGTGGCTTACTTGGCCGCAGGTTGGTTGCTGCGAATGCTCATGGCCGGGTTGGAAGCGAAGAAGTTGTAAGGCCTCAGCTCAATGCCGACCTGGTGGCCAGACATGACTGGCCAGTCTTCGGTATGGGGCACATGATGGAAACCGATGGTGTACCAAGTGACCAAGTCCTTGTTTTTGATAGAACGATTCTTTTTAACCCAGGTGGCCAGGGTGTCGCTGCCATCGCTGGCAAAAGCAAACTTGCCGCCGGCATACCGTTTGTCCTGGTCATACAAGGTATTCCAGAACGAGTAGCCGATGTAGGCGTTGCGCTTCATCGGTGGGTCGTTCTCGTAGTCGTAGGGCCCATAGGCCACGGTATCACGCGGCAGGATGGCAAAAGCCGGGTTGTGACCGTAAGGGCCTTGCACATTGGTGTTGGTCACGGTGTATAAAGCTGGCTTGGCGTTGTCAATGCGCAACCGGCCCTCCATTTCACGCTCGACCATTTTGGGCTGCGCCACCCAGAACGACTTTCGCAATGCGTCAGGTGCAGTTTTGCCGCGTTTGAGTTCTGTGTGGACAAAGCTGTTGTTCTGGCCATCAATGTCAAAGTCCAACCTGAAATTGAAGTAATGGTCGTGGTTGGGCGCCACCAGGTGAGGTGCGATCAAGCTGCCGTACTTCGTGTCTTTTGCGGCAGTGGCATCTTTGAGGTGTTTGGTCGCGACCCCTTTGACAGCATCAATGCCAGTAGAAATCACGTCAATGTTGATGCTGCCGTTTTGCTGAAAAACGTAGTCCACCAAGTAATCGTAGTTGCCCACCTGTGAGGCAGAGCGCACCACAAGTTCAGTTTGGTGTCGGCCTTCGGCCGGAACGCTGACCTTCTCGGATTGCGCAAAAATTTCATAGTGACGCCAGGCTGGCTTGCCAGGGTTGCGTTCAAACACACACATGGCGTTGGGAACCTCTATGGGTTGACCATTGTCCTGGTGCATCGTGACCGGCAAGAAGGTGGCATTTTTCGGGCAGTCCACACCGGACAGCAGGGGCGACAGAAATACGCCAAACCCGTACTCACCACTGTCCATGTAGGTGCGCCAGTACCAGGCTTTGCCCGGGTCCTGGTAAGGCACAAACACCTCTGACAAATGCGCTTGGTACAACACAGAGCGCCACTTTTCACCGTCTTTTGCCTGCACATTGGAAACTACCAAACCTGGGCGCTTGTCGGCGCGCACGCGAAACTTCCACATGTCCCAGGCAATGCTACCGCCATCGATCTTGAAGTTGGGTTTGGCTTGGGTCAACTCGACGGGTGAATTCTCCGGGCGCAGGCCGACGCGTTCCTGGGTCTCTTTTTCGGTGTAGCCCCAGTCCATCTCGGGCGCGGGTAACACGCCTTCGTCCACAATCTGGGTCACCTTGCGGGTGTTCAGATCGACTTCGGCAAGAAGACCTTCGATGGGCTTGGCATAAAAGTTGGAACCGTTCGGGTTTTTGTAGCAAGGAATCTTCATCAGGCGCTTGCCTTTCTCGGATTGCTGCAAAAAGTTGCCGGCGGTGAGTGGCAGGCAGAACATATCTTCTGGCTTCAGCTTGCGCTTCTCCAGCGCCTTGACAAAAATTGGATCAGCCAGGGCAATCTGCATCGAGGACAAGAATTCTTCCAGCATCAACATGGGCTCACCACGCAGCTTGCCAACCTTCAAAACACGGCTGTCTGTGATGCTGACCAAGGCTTCCTGGGCCCCTTTGACGCCTTTGAAGTTGACATAAGCCATGCGCGTCAAAGGGCTGCCTTCTTGCCAGGCCAGCACATCCGCCTTGAGTGGTTCTGAAAGCTCGATCAGTGGGAAAAAGCTCTTGTCGTCAGTGAGCTTGTTGTCGAGCAATATTTGCACAACCTTGCTGATTTCGGCAGGGGTGAGACCATCAAGCGGATGGACTGCCACCGCAGCAACTGCCGGTTTGGCTGCGGGTACATCGGCGGCATTAGCCATTGCACTTGCTAGCAACACGGGCAAACACAAAGTCAACGACTTGCTTAAATATTGACGCATATAAAACTCCTTGGAAGAATCCGAAATGGACAGCTCATGCTATCGGACAGGCAGGCAACAGACTTGGTAAATCGTGCCAATCTAATGATGATCAGGGTTAACACTTGGCAGCTAGGCCTCAGGGGGCTCAGGCCGGAATCAGAAGCTGTACTTCACACCAACTGAAACGCCGGCCTTGCCCAAGTTATCAGACCCGGCAACTTTGTAAAAGACGTCTTTGGCATTCGTTGTGTAGGCGGTGACGGAGCCTGTCAAACCGCCGCCGAAGTCTTTGCCCAAGATCAGCGAGAGGTCGGTGTAGTCACCGGCACCATTCTGGTTGGAGATGGTTTGACGGCCAAGGTGTGGTGTCAGCGTGAAACCGCTGTCTAAATTGATATTGGCGGAGAGATCAATGTAAGCGCTGCCCGAGCTGTTGGGGTTGGCGGTGAAGTTACCCGTGCTCCGGCTGTACTTGGCGGTCATGATGCCGAATGTCAGCGCACCGTAGACCTCGGTTGTATTGGCATTGACCAACACGCTGGCCGCCGTATTGCCCGGGTATTGGTAGGTGATCACGCCAATGTCAAAACCGAGCCCCCCGGCGATTTCACCTCTGTAGCCGCCGTACAGATCGATTTCGATGTTTCCTTCGGATGCACCAACAAGATCCTTGATCCATCTGACGTTGGAAGCCCAGGCGCCCAGATACAGGCCGCTGGCGTGCGAGAAGTCAATGCCCGCTTGCAGTGCGGGCTTGAACGAAGTCTGGGATAAGCCCCGTGCACGATAGTCGCTAACTGCACCGATGTTAAAGCTGACCGCCGACACCGGTGCGGATGCAGCGGCTTGCGCCATTGCAGCAGTGCTGACAAGTGCACCTGCCATGGCAAGGATGGCTTTGTTTGTCCTGCGTATCGTGAAAGTCGGTGGTTTGGCTGCATGCGATAAACAGCAGCAGGTTGTGCGAAAGAAAATTTGAACTGAATGGCAGCGCATAAAAAAACTCCTGTGAAAAGTCTGAAATGGAGTGCGCATGCTATTGAGCGTGTTAAAAATGGGCTTGGTAAATCGTGCCAATCTGAAGGTGATCAGGGTTAACGATGAGTCACCAAGACACTTGGGGTGACGCCAAAAGTGTTCTTGAACAACCGGTTGAAATTAGAGATGTCGGTAAAGCCTGCCTCATAGGCCATTGCGCCAACGGAAGGTGGCGGTGCATCAACAGGTGCAGCCCTGCAGAGTTGCAAAAAGCGTAAAAGCCGGATGTATTTCATCAACTCTCCAAATGAGATATTGCGCTCCTGAAAAATTCGGAAAAAAGTGCGCCTTGAGCTGCAGGTCATATCTGCAAAATGCTCGACTGCACAAGCGCTTTCACCCACATTCACCAACAGTTCACGCACCACCTTGACAAACTTTTCCTGGTGTTTGCGCTCGCTGAAAATTTCCATGAAGGTGTTCAGAAACAGGCTCTGAAAATGCGCTGTCTGAAGACTGGGTTCCTGCAGCACGCTGGACAATGTATGCAGTGCGGTCAACTGCTGCCAGACACATTGCGCCAAGTCCGACTGTGCCGGGATTTTTTCGCCGACATGCCGCCTGGCAAAACCAGCTTCGAGCATTCGCCGGGGGATGTGGACGGAGATTTGGTCCGAGATGCGCTCAGTGCCTGACCCGGTGTAAGCGAAGTCCGATTGCTGCGAGGAATCTACCACCACCATGTCACCCGGGTCGAGCAATGCGCTGCGATTTTGTTGCAGGATGCGCGCCTGAGACGCTCGCTGGACGATCAGAAAATAGTAGGCAGAACCATCACGTTGGGCATCTCGCTGGCTTCGAACGATTTGCGATGGCCCCACGTGGATGCAGGCCATGTCGATGCCCAGAATGGACTGCATCGACACACTGCCCTGCACGGTTCCGCTGGCAGTACGGGTATGAAAGGACCCGCACACTGAGCCCAGCCGAGTGTTCCAGTCCTCCACCGTGAACTGCTGAGTGGCGGGCGACACCAACGGCCATCGTGGTGTCGGCATCATGTCAACGCTCGTCAAAACTCACAATGACACTTTCGCTGGTCGGGCGCGACTGACAGCTCAGCACAAAGCCTTTTTCGGTTTCCCAGGGTTCCAGGCCATAGTTTTTGTCCATGCTCACGCTGCCTTCCATGACTTTGCAGCGGCAGGTGGCGCAGACGCCGCCCTTGCATGAAAAAGGCAAGTCCAGGCCAGCCGCCATGGCCACGTCCAGCACATGCTGGTCCGGGTTCATTTTGAGCGCATGGGCCTTGCCGTCCAGCACCACGGTCAGCGCCACCTGGCCACCAGCGGGGAGCTTCATGCTGCTGGCCACGGCAGCCTGGCGTGCCTCGGGCGTGAGGGTTTCAAGCACCGGCGAGGTGAAGCGCTCGGTGTGCAGTTGCTTGGCGGGCACACCCGCCTCCAGCAAGGCTTTTTCAGTGGCCTCAATCATGGCCTCGGGGCCACAGATGAACACCTCGTCCATGCTGGCCACGGGCAACAGGTTGGCGATGATGGCACGCACCTTGTCGCCGTCAATACGGCCTTGCAACAGGTCCACTTCCTGCGCTTGGCGTGACAGGATGTGGATCAAGGTGAGGCGGTCGGCAAAGCGGTCTTTCAGGTCTTGCAAGGCTTCGTTGAACATCACGCTGGCCATGCTGCGGTTGCCGTACACCAGGGTGAATTTGGCATCTGGCTGGTCTTCCAGCGTGCTGGCCATGATGGACAAAATCGGCGTGATGCCCGAGCCCGCAGCAAAGCCCACCCGGTGCAAGGCGCGCGGGCGTTTGGACACAAAGCGGCCATCGGGCGGCATCACGGCCAGTGTGTCACCCGCTTTGAGTTGGGTGGCGGCCCAGTTTGAGAACACACCACCCGCCATCGGGCGAATGCCCACCACCAGTTCGTGCTGTTGCTTGAGGTGGTTGTGGGTGCAACTGATCGAATAGCTGCGCCGCACATCGGCGCCGTCAATTTTGCTGCGCAGCGTCAGGTATTGGCCGGGCTGAAAGTCAAAGCTTTCCAGCAGTGCATCAGGCACGCTCAGGGCAATGGCTACCGAGCCTGCGGCCTCGGGGCTGATGCGCGATACGCGTAAATCGTGAAAACGTGGAGATTTGGACATGGCGACTCAATAGGGTTTGAAGTAATCAAAAGGTTCCAGACAATCCAGGCAGCGGTACAGCGCCTTGCAAGCGGTGGAACCAAAGTGCGAGGTCTCGGTCGTGTT
>JBBQZG010000116.1:0-11001 GCA_038207945.1 Burkholderiales bacterium | reverse complement strand
CATCACCGACTACACCCAGACCCTTGGGTTGCAGGCAAAACAAGCCTCAGCCCTTATGGCTAAAGCGTCAACAGCTACAAAAAATACAGCTCTCAAGAAGCTGGCCGAGTTGCTACGGGCCAATGTGGACGCGCTGCAAATCGACAATGCCCGTGACATCGAGCGCGCCATGGCGGCTGGCCTGGCAGCGCCGATGGTGGACCGACTTAAGCTGACCCCCAAAGTGATTGAAACCTGCGCCCAGGGCTGTGAGCAGTTGGCCGCCATGGCCGATATCATTGGTGAAATCACGGCTTTGCGCCAGCAGCCCAGCGGCATCCGCGTGGGCCAGATGCGGGTGCCGATTGGCGTGTTTGGCATGATCTTCGAGAGTCGGCCCAATGTCACGATTGAGGCCGCGTCCTTGAGCATCAAGAGTGGCAACGCCTGCATTTTGCGTGGTGGCTCGGAAGCCATTGACTCCAACAAGGCGCTGGCCAAACTGGTGCAACAGGCGCTGCGCGAGAGCGGTTTGCCAGAACACGCCGTGCAACTGGTGCAAACCACCGACCGCGAGGTGGTCGGCCAGCTGATTGCCATGCCGCAATTTGTCGATGTGATCATTCCGCGCGGCGGCAAGGGGCTGATCGAGCGCATCAGCGCAGGTGCCAAGGTGCCGGTCATCAAACACCTGGACGGCAATTGCCACACCTATGTGGACGACCCATGCGACATCGCCATGGCCGTCAAGGTGGCCGACAACGCCAAAACCAGCAAATACAGCCCCTGCAATGCCACTGAGAGCCTGCTGGTGGCGCGCGGCGTGGCGGCTGAGTTTTTGCCGCTGGTAGGCCAGGTGTTTGCGGCCAAAGGGGTCGAGATGCGTTGCGACACCGAGGCCTTGCAGATTTTTAAGGATAATTGGCCTCTAGCCCCCGTCAATCAAGTGCTAGAAGCTATTGATAATATAGCGTCACCAACGCCGATGCTGGTGCCGGCGCAAGAATCTGACTGGTTTGAGGAATACCTGGCGCCCATCATCAGCATCAAGGTGGTGGCTGGTGTGGACGAGGCCATTGCCCATATCAACCAATATTCATCCCACCACACCGACGCCATTCTGACGCGCGACCACATGCACGCCCAAGCGTTCCTGCGCGAGGTCGACTCAGCCAGTGTCATGGTCAACACCAGCACCCGCTTTGCCGATGGCTTCGAGTACGGACTGGGGGCCGAGATTGGCATTTCTACTGACAAGTTCCACGCCCGTGGCCCGGTGGGCATTGAAGGCCTGACCTCGCTGAAATACGTGGTGCTGGGCGTTGGCGAAGTGCGGGGTTGACAACGGCCACCCCTGTCTTGACCTGTTTGTGGAACTATTGCTGCGGTTTTTTCTCTGATGAACGCGTCAGGTTGTCAGACTTGGGGCAGGTTGGCGTCAGCGCCACAACCTAAAATCAACAAAAATACTATGCAAGGCTCCCTATGGTTCCGCACCTGATCACCGCCCTGACTGGCCCCATCAACGAACTGGAGCAGCGTGTGCTGGACTCCATGCCCGCCATTGAACGCTGGTTTCGGCTGGAGTGGATGGAGCACACGCCACCGTTTTACAGCTCGGTGGACGTGCGCAATGCCGGCTTCAAACTGTCCCCGGTGGACACCAACCTGTTCCCCGATGGCTGGAACAACCTGACCCCCGAGATGTTGCCGCTGGGTGTGCAAGCTGCCATGGCGGCCATCGAGAAGATCTGCCCGGAAGCGCGCAACCTGTTGGTGATTCCGGAGAACGGCAACCCCAGCAGCTTTTATCTGGCCAACCTGGCCCAGTTGCAGCGTATTTTCAACATGGCGGGTTTGAACGTGCGGCTGGGCTCAATTGACCCGGCCATCAAGAAACCCACCACGTTCGAACTGCAAAGCGGCGAAAAGCTCACGCTGGAGCCGGTGATTCGTGGCAAGCGCCGCCTCGGGCTCAAAGACTTCGACCCCTGTACCATCCTGCTGAACAACGATTTGACGGCCGGCGTGCCCGGTATCCTGGAGGATGTGCATGAGCAGTACCTGTTGCCGCCCCTGCATGCGGGTTGGCCAACACGGCGTAAAAGCACCCACTTCAAATGCTACGAGGAAGTCGCCAAGCGCCTGGGCAAGCTGCTGGGCGTTGACCCCTGGCTGATTTACCCCTTGTTTGACCGCTGCGAAAACGTCAGTCTGAGTGAGACCGCGGGCCTGGATTGCCTGCAAAACCAGGTCGATGTGGTGCTGACCCGCGTGAAGCGCAAATACAAAGAGTACGGTATCAAGGAAAAACCCTTTGTGGTGGTCAAGGCCGACCACGGCACCCATGAGCTGGGCATTGTCACGGTGCGCGATGGCAAGGACATGCAGGTGTTGCAAGAGCGCATCCAGACCCTCTCAAAAGATCGCAAGACACCTTTGCTGACGCACGACTTCATGGTGCAGGAAGGCGTGCAGACGCAAGAGCGCGTCAACGATGCCGTGGCCGAGCCGGTGATCTACATGATGGACCGCTACGTGGTGGGCGGTTTTTACCGCGTGCATGCTGGTCGCGGGGTGGACGAAAACCTCAATGCGCCCGGCTCGGGCTACGTGCCACTGGCCTTTGAGCACAGCACACAGTTGCCACAACCGGGTGTCAAACCCGGCGCCAGTGTGCCTAACCGCTTCTACATGTACGGTGTGGTTGGGCGTTTGGCCATGCTGGCGGCGAGTTACGAACTGGAAGCCACCGACCCGAACGCTCAAGATTTCGAATAAGCCGGTTTTCTGACGCAAAATAGCGCTTCTTCATGACACGGAGCCCAGCAGCCACGCGCTGCCGGGTGACTATTTGGCAACTTCACAATCGTCGCTTCGTGCGCTCACCCTGGGTGCCATTGGTGTGGTCTACGGTGACATCGGCACCAGCGTGCTTTATGCCGTCAAGGAAGTGTTTGGCTCTGGCCACGTGCCGTTCACGGTGGACAACGTGATGGGGATCCTGTCGATCTTCTTCTGGACGCTCACCGTCATTATTTCCCTGAAATACGTCACCCTGGTGCTGCGCGCTGACAACAATGGTGAGGGCGGCTTGGTCGCCATGCTGGCGCTGGCGTCCCAGTCAGTCAAGGGCAAACCCAAGTTGCGCCGGGTCTTGTTGCTGGTGGGTATTTTTGGCACCTGCCTGTTTTATGGTGACGGCGTCATTACCCCAGCGATCTCGGTGCTGTCAGCCGTGGAAGGCCTGGAGGTGGTGTCGCCCAACTTCAAGAAAGCGGTGATTCCGCTCACGCTGGTGATTTTGTTTGGGCTGTTTGTGGTGCAAAAGCGCGGCACTGCCGACATTGGCAAGTTTTTTGGCCCCATCACGCTGGTCTGGTTTGTCACCATTGCGGTACTTGGTGTGTCCCACATCATGCACAACCCCGAGATTTTGTGGGCACTCAGCCCACACTATGCGTTGGGATTCATGTGGGCTGAGCCACTCACCACCTTCATCATTCTGGGGGCGGTGGTGCTGTGCGTGACCGGTGGCGAGGCCTTGTATGCCGACATGGGGCACTTTGGCAAAAAACCCATTCGCCTGGCCTGGTTTTTTGTGGTCATGCCATGCCTGACGCTGAACTATTTTGGTCAGGGCGCCCTGCTGCTGAGCAACCCGGCCGCCGTCAAGAACCCGTTTTATATGATGGCGCCCGCATGGGCCCTGATTCCGCTGGTGGTGCTGGCCACGATGGCCACGGTGATTGCCTCGCAGGCGCTGATCACGGGCGCGTTTTCTGTCACCAAGCAGGTGATCCAGTTGGGTTATTTGCCGCGTTTTCAAATCTGGCACACCAGTGTCAAGGAAACCGGGCAAATCTACATGCCGTTTGTCAATTGGGGCCTGTTTGTGCTGATTGCTCTGGCGGTGGTGCTGTTCAAGTCGTCGAGCAACTTGGCCGCGGCCTATGGCATTGCGGTGACGCTGGACATGCTGATCACCACGGTGCTGACGTTTTTTGTGATCCGTTACGCCTGGCACTTCCCGCTTGCGTTGTGTGTGGCTGCCACCGGTGCGTTCTTTGTGGTGGACCTGGCGTTTTTCTCGTCCAATATGCTCAAGCTGTTTGATGGCGGCTGGTTCCCGCTGCTGATTGCCGCAGGTATTTACACCCTGATGCTGACCTGGAAAGACGGCCGGCGCCTGCTCAATAAAAAGCTGCGGGCCGATGCCATTGACCTGACCAGTTTTCTGGAGGCCGTGTTTGTCAGTCCGCCCACGCGTGTGGCGGGCACGGCGGTGTTTTTGACAGCCGCACCCGGCACCGTGCCCAACGCCATGCTGCACAACCTCAAGCACAACAAGGTGCTGCACGAGGTCAACCTGTTTGTCACGGTGGTGAACCAGGAGGTGCCGTGGATTGGCATGGACAAGCGGCTCAGCTTTGAGTCGCTCGGGCATGATTGCTGGCAGGTGGTGGTGAACTACGGCTTCAAGAACGACCCTGACCTGCCCAAGGCGCTGCAACACATGCGGGGCCGAGGCTGCGATCTGGATCCCATGACCACCAGCTATTTCCTGTCGCGTGACACGGTGGTGCCTGCCCTTGACAGTGGCATGTCACAGTGGCGTGAAAAGCTGTTTGCGCAGATGCACTTGAACGCCAGTGGTGCGGCTGGATTCCTGAATCTGCCGAGCAACTCGGTGGTGGAGTTAGGGTCGAAGATTGAGATTTGAGGGTTGAGGTTTGCTCTTGAGGGTTGGGTTGCTGACGCAATCGTTGATCCCCCCTATCCCCCGCCCTTTCCGTGGACAGCCTGGCTTGCCATCCAGCGAGCATCACGCGCAGTTTCCACTTGCAGTGGCGGGGTAACTGCCGGATTTAGGTTGAACGGTGGAAGCAACATAATTGTTCGCGACTTCCGGCATCTTCGTTCTCGCCCGCTTCATTATGACTTCCAATAGATGGGGCCATTGAAGGTACATAGAGCCTCGTTCATGCGTGGTCAAATGCCCTTACATCGGGTACAACGAAGCGTCCTCGCAAGGATAGCAACCCAGCCCGATGCAACTGTGCGAGCTCAGTGAGCACTTTCTCACCGTTCTCCAGTAGGTGAATTTCGATCCGTCGCCGATCTTCAGAGGAGCGACGGCGTTCGACAAATTCCAGTTTCTCGCAACGCGAAATCAGTGCAACCACACCATGCTGTTGCGCCTGCAGGCGCTCCGCGAGCTCGCCGACGGTTGCCCAGTCGCGACCGGGATAGCCTTTGACATGCAGCAACAGCAAATACTGTAAAGGCGTTAGGCCATGCTGGCACGTAACCTCCTCGCTGAAGCGCTCGAACTTCCGGATCTGGTAACGAAAATCGGACAGTATTTCAAAATCATGTTTATTCAGGTCTAAAGCTTTGAGTTTCGGTGCGGCCATATTCATCCTAAATCGGCGTGAGCAGGCATTTTCTCATCCCCACCCAATCGATGAGTCGCAGCAGGCCAATTGCTGTCTCATGCTTCACGGTGCGGGGTCGTCAGTGGATCAGGACAATTTGCATCAGCATCAGCCACATGAACAGTCCAGCGCCGGCAATCACTGTTGCCATTTGCAGAGCCTTGATATCTTCGCGCATGGCGAACAACGCATACACGCCGCGATAGATCAGACCAACTGAACCTAAAAGGCCCAGCCCCCCAACGACAACGCCGACAGACAGATTTGGAACAAACAGAGTCAGCGAAGAGAGCCACATTGGAACTGGCGCAATCGCTGCCAGGGTGAAACATGCGTGGTAGTCGGTTGCCGCATTGTTGACTCTTGCAACCAGGTGAATCAGCCAGGCCATGATGGGAACCGTAAACAACTCAGCAAGAAAGAAAATCCCGGCCGCCGCGTGCCATTGCGCGGGTGTTATGCCCGGAACAAAAACATCGCCATAGCGCCCTCCGGCGTAATAGATCATCGCTGGCGGCAACAAGGACAGAGGTAAAACGACCAACGCGAACAGGCGCGCAATAGATGGATGAATCCGGATCAAATCGTCCCAACCTTCCGAGAAGGAAAAAATCATCCTGGGCATTTGCAAGACATTCATGGCAATCTCCTTTGTCGGGTCGAGGCAAGACCTTGCCGACGGGTTAATAAAAAGACGGCTGGAGCAGTTTGGCAACCAGCCTCTTAAATATATCACGTCATGATGTAAACACAAGAGTGATGATGTCAACTTGGCCCTTCAGACAAGTAGACCATTTGAGCTGTTATCCGGTTGAAAGTGGTTGATGTACAGACGTTGGCGCATGGGTGCCAGAAAATTATCTGGCATGGCCACTGTCGTTTGATCTAAGTGTTTTGTGTGCGTCCGTTTCCGACCACCCAACGTGTCACGCGCATGCGCTAGCCGGCGGGACGCTGCGGCCGCCGCTATGCGCTCAACCGGGGCCAATCGCAAAAGCGTGGGGGAGCGGGGGAACTGGCTGAACCCGAAGTCGCCTTTCCGAACCTTGAAGCATTGCTGACGGCGGTGCGCAATTGCCGAGCGTGCGATTCGCATCTGCCGTTCGGTCATCGCCTGGTGCTGCACGCGGGTGCGGCGGCCCGGATCCTCATCGTGGAGCAGGCGCCCGGTGTGCGCGTGCACACGACCGGCATTCCATGGGGCGACCCGAGCGGGGAGCGTCTGCGCGCATGGAAGGGTGTAGACAAGGCGTTTTTCTATGCTGAGTCGCGCAGCGCCATCATTCCCATGGGTGATTGTTATCCGGGGCGCGCAGCGGGTGGTGATTTACCGCCGCGTCGTGAATGTGCTGCACTCTGGCTCAATCAGTTGCTGGCCCAGATGCCGCGGATTGAATTGACGCTGCTGGTCGGTCAGTATGCGCAGCACCCTTTTATGGGTAGCCGCCGCAAAGCGTCACTGACCGAGACCACGATGGCTTGGCAGGAGTGCGCGCCGCGATTCATCCCGCTACCGCACCCTTCGCCGCGCAACCAAGCCTGGTTCAAACAGCACGCCTGGTTTGTGGAGGACGTGGTACCAGCACTGCAGGCACGCATCAATGCCAGTTTTGCGCGCTGACGGCCGGCGCGTTGCTGTTGCGCGGTTTTCGTATTGAGCACTTCGCCGGTCCAGCCAGATACCTCGACTTGATTAGGCTTGGTCGTCCTGAATACCCACGTTCAGGTCGCAGGTGCTTGCAAGCAACTAAAGATGCATCCCGTATGTATTTTATTATTGGCTCGTCCATCACCGGCCTGCCGGCACTTTAACTGCAAGGAGTTTGATATGCCATCTGCCGACTTGTGTACCGAAGAGGAAATTATTCAATTGGTGAACTTGTTTTACGAAAACATCCGCAAGGACGAGGTGCTGGGTCCGATATTCAACCAGCATGTGAAAGACTGGGATACGCATCTGTCCACCATGGTGGACTTCTGGTCATCCACATTGTGTGGCAGCGCTCGATTTCGCGGTGCGCCGATCCCGAAGCACACGGCACTACCCGGACTCAGCTTCGATCTGTTCGAGCGCTGGCTTATGCTTTTTCGTCAAACGACTGACGCGCTGCCGAATGCCGCGCTCGGCCAACGAGCCAGCGAGCTGGCCAAACGTATTGCCCAGAGTCTGTGGCACGGCTATCAAATGAGCCGAGATGCGGACAAGCTGGTGGGAGTCGCGTGATGGACAGCGCCATTTTGAGTCTGCTGGGCGCTTTTTTGCTGTCGATCATCGGCCTGTTCGTGTTCATCTGGTCTTCGCGCAAAGGCCTGCTGGTGGAGAACCCGAAGGCCGCTTCGGTGATCTTCGCGCGTGGCGAGATCGGGCGGGTTGACGATCCGGTCCTTGCGGACGCGGCACAGGATTCCATGCAGGCAGCGGCGCTGGAGCCAGGCCACCCGTTGCACGTCGCTGACGCGAGCGAACTGCAGGACCGCATCGCGTCCGACCAGTCGAGTGCTTTTCCGGTCTTCATGTTTATCGCCTTCGCCTGCTTCTGGTTGTTGATCGGCTCGCTGGCGGGCTTGACTTCCTCGATCAAGCTGCACCAACCCGACTGGCTGACCGACCAGGCTTGGTTGACTTTTGGCCGCATTCGCACGGTGCACCTGACCGCCGTTCTGTACGGATGGATCAGCAATGCGGCGCTGGGCATGATGCTGTGGCTGCTGCCGCGCCTGCTGCGTACCCACTTGCACGGGGCGATTTGGGCCATGCTCGGCGGCGCCCTCATCAACATGGGCATCGCCGCTGCCATCGGGGCCATTTCGTCTGGCTGGACCGATGGCATGGAATACGTGGAAATTCCGTGGCAAATCGCCATCCTCATCTTCGCCGGTTTTGTGCTGGTGATCTTGTCGGTGTTGTACACGCTGGCAAACCGCAAGGTCGAACATTTATATGTCAGCGTCTGGTACATGGTGGCGGCGTTGTTATGGATATCCCTGCTGTTTCTGGTCGCCAAACTGCCTGGTGTGCATACCGGCGTGCAACAGGCCACCACCAACTGGTGGTACGGGCACAACGTGCTGGGCCTGTGGTTCACCCCAGTCAGCGTAGGTGCCATTTATTACTTTTTGCCGAAGATCATCGGCCGGCCGGTGCGTTCCTACAACCTGTCAATACTGGGTTTCTGGACGTTGGCGTTCTTTTACGGTCAGGTCGGCGGCCATCACCTGATCGGCGGTCCGGTGCCAGGCTGGCTGACCACGCTGTCGATCGTGCAAAGCATCATGATGGTGATTCCGGTCGTCGCCTTCAGTATCAACATGGGCGGCACGCTCAAAGGGCGGATGCATCTGGCGCGCTACTCGCCGACGCTGCGCTTCATGATGTTTGGCGGACTCATGTACTTCGCATCATCGCTGCAGGGTTCGCTTGAAGCGCTGCGAAGCGTCAACCAGGTCACCCACTTCACGCACTTCACGGTGGCGCACGCCCACCTGGGCGCTTACGCTTTCGTCACCATGGTCCTGTTCGGTGCCATTTATTTCATGATGCCGCGCGTCCTGAACTGGGAGTGGCCGTACCCGAAATTGATTACGCTGCACTTCTGGCTATCAGCAATTGGCATTGCCATCTACTTTATCGGCCTGACGATTGGCGGCTGGCTGCAGGGCGTGGCCATGCTGGACGCGGCCCGGCCGTTCATGGACTCGGTCACCTTGACTCTGCCATATCTGAAATGGCGCACGGCGGGCGGTAGCCTGATGGTGCTGGGCCACATCGTCTTCGTTGGCCATTTTCTCGCGATGGCATTGCGCTTTGGACCGACGCGCACCGGCGCTGCCCTTTTCTGGCAAAACAACAAACGGGAGCTTGCGCATGGACAATGAAGTCAAGCTGGTTTCAGGCGCCATGGTGGCCCTGGCGGTTGCCACCGCCGCACTGGTGGTCATGCCCTACATGGAGGTGCGTGACATTCAGCCGCCGCCCGGACTCAAGCCCTATACCAGCGCCGAGCTGCGCGGGCGTGGGGTTTACATTGCCAACGGCTGCGTCTATTGCCACAGCCAGCAGCCGCGCGATCGCAACTTTGGCCCCGATTTCAAGCGCGGCTGGGGACGCGCTTCGGTGCCAGGCGACTACATCTACGACAAGCCGCACCTGCTGGGCAGCATGCGCACCGGACCGGATTTGTTCAACATCGCTTCGCGCCAGCCTAGCAAGGACTGGCACCTGGGTCACCTTTACCAACCGCGCGCCTATGTGCCTGGTTCAATCATGCCGTCCTACCCGTTCCTGTTTACCGTCAAGGATGCGAAGGAGGCCGAGAAAGAAGGCGAGCAGCCGGTGTCTTTGCCGTCCGCTTATGGCCCAAATGTCGGCCAGGTGGTGGTGCCGACGCCCGAGGCGCTCGACCTGGTCAAGTACCTTCTGGCCTTGAACCACATGTATCCGGTGTTGCCGCCCGCCGCCAAACCTTAAGTCGCACACGAGGTCCATCGATGCCAAAAAAATCAGAATCGGGCAGTCCTGCTCAAGCGCGCGAACAGGAGGAACCGTCCGAGCAGAATCGGCCGATTCCGCTGACGGTGGCAGTCATCACGCTGGCGGTGGTGATTTTCGGTGTCGCCTACATCCTGCTTTCGGAACCCTTCGGCCGGGCCAATCTTGGCGACCGGCGCACTGTGGCTGATCTGAGAGCACCTGCAGCCGGAGCGGCGGTAGCAGCGGTCGATGGCAAACAGGTATTTACCGCCAACTGTGCCCCCTGTCACCAGGCGACCGGCAAAGGCTTGCCTGGCGTGTTTCCGCCCCTGGACGGCTCGGAGTGGGTGGGCGGTGATGAGCGTACCGTTGTCAATATCCTGCTGCATGGTGTGAGTGGGGAACTGACGGTGATGGGCAACCTTTACAAGGGCGCGATGCCTTCATTCCACCAACTCAGTGACGCAGAGTTGGCGGCAGTCGCCAACTATGTCCGCTCCGGATGGTCAAACAAGGCCGGCGCCATCAAGGCCGAACTGTTTGCCAGCGAACGCAAGAGCAGTACCCGCACAGCGCCGTTTAACGGCGAAGCCGAGCTGAAGGCCTTAATGGACAAGGTGCCGTGATCTACTCTGGAGGCGGTATGCGGCCGATCCGCAAGCGTCCTGCCCGATGCTCAAAACAGCGTTGCTGAGCGCCAGCCTGGCAGTGGCCGCCTATGCCTGCTCAGCTTGGCTGACCCACGACTTTCAGGTCTGGACGGCCGAAGGTGCGCGGCGCCTGGAAGTGGCCCTACAGCCCATCGCTGCGCCTTCCGTGCAAATTGACGGCCCCGGCTTGGCCGCGCAACCCTTGTCGCAACTCTTGTCCGATGGCCAATCCGTCACCCTGGTTGACTTCGTCTACACCCGCTGCCAGACCGTGTGTCTGGCGCTGGGAAGCGTTTATCAGCAAATGCAGACCATGCTGCAAGCGGCAAGAAAAACCGACGCCTCTGCGCGCAAGGTAAGACTGCTGTCGATCAGCTTCGACGGACAGCACGACGACCCACGGACTCTGCAGGCTTACGCAGCGCGTTTGAGCGCCGATCAGTTGCTGTGGCGTTTTGTTCGC
>JBBQZG010000115.1:0-11212 GCA_038207945.1 Burkholderiales bacterium | reverse complement strand
TTTTGTTGATGCGGTTGTTGGCGCGCCGCTTTGGTGCTTTGCCTGAATGGGTCAAACCGCGGCTGAGTCAGGCCAACATGGAACAACTTGAAGTCTGGGGCGACCGGATACTGGACGCAAAGTCGCTCGATGAGGTGTTTGACGGATTGCTTCATTGACCTTTTTTTGCTCTTTAGATTAACTAGGATGTCTCTCCATGGACCGTTTTTTAGCCACTGTTGATTCCGCCCTGCGCACCGTATTTGCCTCGCACAACGCGGCGCATCCCTGCCCCACCGTAGCAGGCGATGCCACCGAGCTTTCGGAACTTGAGAAAAAAGAGGCCGGCGCGCTGATGCGCGTCAACCATGTGGGCGAGGTGTGCGCCCAGGCGCTTTACACGGCACAGGCTTTTACGACTAAAAATGAAGCGCTTCGCGCCCATTTCTTAAAGGCCGGCGCCGAAGAAACTGACCATCTGGCATGGACTGAGCAGCGCCTGCGGGAGCTGGGCGACCGGCCCTCGTTTTTGAACCCGCTGTGGTATGCCGGGGCCTTTGGCATTGGCTTGATCGCCGGGCGGCTGGGCGACCGGGTGAGCCTGGGTTTTGTGGTGGAAACCGAAAACCAGGTGGAAGCGCACCTGAACAGCCACCTGAGCCTTCTGCCCGCCGGTGACCACGCGTCACGCGCGATCGTGGCGCAGATGAAAGATGACGAAGCCCGCCATGCACTGAACGCCAAAGAGCTGGGCGCGATGGACTTGCCTGCGCCCATCAAAGGTGTGATGGCCGCCGTGGCCAAAGTGATGACCACCGTGGCGCACCGGGTTTAGCACCGGGTTTAGCGATTCAGTGATTGAAAAGCTTGCCCACAATGAGCAAGCAAAGCGCTGTTCAGGCCAACAGGCCCTTAGGTGATTTCCTGCGAAAAATATACCTACCTGACTTGTCTTTTTGTCCATCTGCTGCGTTGCAAAAACGGTTGTATAGCTCGCTATACGCCCATTTTTACGCCTTGCAGCTGAACAAAAATCCTGCGTCATCTGGGCATATTTATTCTTGGAAATCACCTTAGGCAAAATCGTTCCGGCCGGGCACAGCGCCTGCGGTGCGATTCTGATTGATTCGTCGGGATACTAGCCATAAACCAACAAGCCTGATGCGCGCAGGTTTTTGTCGAACGACAAACCTTGCTTGGGCTGTGACACCGCTCGCTTCATTCCCAATGCGGGTGGCAAAAGTTGTAATATTGACTGCTTGGTCATTAATTTCATGCCTCGTTCAACACCCATCGCGCCCGCCCTGCCCACCGACCAAACACGCCGTTCGCGCCGCAAAGACGCACGCCCAGGCGAGTTGTTGGCCGCCGCCCTGGATCTGTTTGTTGAAAAAGGCTTTGCCGCGACCCGCGTTGAAGAGGTGGCACAACGTGCCGGTGTGTCAAAAGGCACGCTGTTTTTGTATTTCGCCAGCAAAGAAGAGCTCTTCAAAGCTGTGGTGCGCGAAAACATCTCGGGTCGGTTTACCGAATGGAATGACGAGTTTGACCGCTTTGAAGGCCCGACGCATGACATGCTGCGCTACTGTTTACTCAGTTGGTGGGAGCGCCTGGGCTCCACCAAGGCCAGCGGCATCCCCAAACTGATGATGAGCGAGGCGCAAAACTTTCCGGAGCTGGCCAAGTTTTACCAGGCAGAGGTGATTCAACCCGGCACAACCCTGATCGAGCGCATCTTGCAACGCGGTGTGGCACGCGGCGAATTTCGCCCGATGGACTTCACTTACGGCACCTACCTGGTGTTGGCGCCCATGCTTTTTCTGGCCATGTGGAAACATTCGCTATGCACCTGCGTGGACCATGCGCAGATTGATCCCCAACAGTACCTGAGCGCACAACTGGACATGCTGCTGCATGGCTTCAGCGCGCCTGCAGCTCAACCCACGGAGCCCCCCACCCCATGAAACTCTGGATCAAATGGGCCGCCGCAGGACTGGTGGTCGCGCTGCTGGTTGCGGGTACCGTGCGCACACTGTCCGCCCGCAATACCCGCCAAGCTGCGCTGCAAGCCCAGCAGGCCGCACAAAAAACCCAAGTTAGCATGGACTTGGCTGCAGCTGATTTGGTGCAAGTCAAGACCCTTGCGTTGACACAAACCTTGGTCATCTCAGGCCCCATCAAAGCGGTCAACACCGCCTGGGTAAAAGCGCGGGTGCCCGGCGAGCTGCGCAGTTTGACGGTGCGTGAGGGCGACACCGTGCGCGCAGGCCAGGTGCTTGCCCGCATTGACCCCACGGAGTCGGACGCCCGGCTGCGTCAGGCGCGCCAGCAAGCCGCTGCAGCCCAGGCCCAGGTCGACATTGCCCAGCGCAGTTTTGACAACAACCGCGCGTTGGTGGTGCAAGGCTTTATTTCCAGCACGGCGCTCGAATCCTCGCAAGCCAACTTGGCCGTAGCCCAAGCCAATTACGCCGCCGCCCAATCAGGCGCCGACCTGGCGGCTAAGGCGCTTGACGACACCGTGCTGCGCGCACCCATTGCGGGCCAGATTTCGCAACGCCTGGTGCGAACCGGCGAACGCGTGGCGGTAGAGGCGCGCATTGTGGAAATTGTCGACAACCACCAACTTGAGCTGGAAGCCAGTTTGAATGCGGCAGAGTCGATGCAGGTGAAAGTGGGACAAACCGCCCGGTTGACGCTGGATGGCGGGGAACCAACCCACCATGAGACGATTGATGCCCGGGTGCTTCGCATCAACCCCAGTGCCGTGGCGGGCAGCCGCGCCGTGCTGGTGTACCTGGCGCTCGCGCCCAACAGCAACTTGCGCCACGGTCTGTTTGCGCAGGGCACGCTGAACGTCGGCAGCACCCAATCCCTGGCGCTGCCTTTGAGTGCCGTGCGCACCGACAAACCCCAGCCCTACGTGCAATTGGTGAGTCAAAACGAGGTGCAGCACGTGAATGTGACACTGGGTGCACGCGGTGACCTGAAAGGTGCCGCCATGGTGACGATCAAAGGTGTACCAGAGGGCAGCATGGTGATTGACGGCACGGTGGGCAGCCTGCGCGCGGGCACCCTGGTGAAAACCGCAGAGCCGACACAAGGGGCCAGGTAGATGTGGTTTACCCGTGTCAGCCTGAACAACCCGGTGTTTGCCACCATGGTCATGCTGGCCCTGGTGGTGCTGGGGCTGTTTTCCATGCAGCGGCTGCAGGTGGACCAGTTCCCCAACGTCGACTTCCCGGTGGTGGTGATCAGCACCGACTACCCCGGTGCCTCCCCTGAGATTGTCGAGAGCGAGGTCACCAAGAAAATCGAAGAAGGGGTGAACGCCATCGCCGGCATCAACGCCCTTACCTCGCGCTCTTACGAAGGCCAGTCGGTAGTGATCATCGAATTTGGTCTGCACATCGACGGCCGCAGGGCGGCCGATGACGTGCGTGAAAAAGTGGCTGCCATCCGCGCCACCTTGCGCACCGAGGTGAAAGAGCCACGCGTACTGCGCTTTGACCCGTCCAGCCGCGCCATCTGGTCGGTGGCGGTGCTGCCTGACGCCAGCGCGGGCCCGGCCTTGAATGCCGTAGAACTCACCAACTGGGCTGAGCAAACGCTCAAAAAACGTCTGGAAAACGTGCGGGGTGTCGGCTCAGTGGCCCTGGTGGGCGGTAACAAGCGTGAAATCAACCTCTATTTGAACCCCCAGGCGCTGGCGGCTTTCAGCATCACCCCGGAGCAAGTGGTCAACGCGGTACGCAACGAAAACCAGGATTTTCCGGTCGGCAGCATCCGCTCAAACGCGCAAGACCGGGTGATCCAGATCGCGGCACGCGTGCAGCGCCCGGAAGACTTTGGCCGCATCATCATCGCCCGTAAAAATGGTACGCCGGTGCGGGTTGACCAGGTGGCTCAGGTGAGCGATGGGGCGCAAGAGATTGAGAGCCTGGCGCTCTACAACGGCCAGCGCACCCTGCTTTTGAACGTGCAAAAGTCGCAAGATGAGAACACCATTGCGGTGGTGGATGGACTCAACACCACCCTGTTTGAGTTGCAAAAGCAGCTCCCGCCCGGCGTGAAGCTGACACAAATCACCGATGGCTCACGACAAATTCGCGTCTCAGTAGCCAACGTGCGGCAAACCCTGTTTGAAGGTGCGCTGCTCACCGTGCTGATCGTGTTCCTGTTTTTGAATTCCTGGCGCTCTACCGTGATCACCGGCCTGACGCTCCCGATTGCCTTGATTGGCACTTTTTTCTTCATGAACCTGCTGGGTTTCACCATCAACATGATCACCATGATGGCACTGAGCTTGTGTGTGGGCCTGCTGATTGACGACGCGATTGTGGTGCGCGAAAACATTGTGCGCCACGTGCAAATGGGCAAAGGCGCGTTTGAGGCGTCGATGGACGGCACCCGTGAAATTGGCCTGGCGGTGTTTGCCACCACCTTGTCGATCGTGGCGGTGTTTTTGCCGATTGGTTTCATGGGCGGCATCATCGGCAAATTTTTCCATGAATTTGGTCTGACGATTGTGGCGGCAGTGCTGATCTCGATGTTTGTCAGCTTCACGCTTGACCCCATGCTGTCAAGCATCTGGCACGACCCCAGCATTGAAGCCCAGGGCAAGCACCATGCCCCCAGAACGCTGTATGACAAAACCATTGGCCGCATCACTGCGCTGTTTGATGTAGGCACTGACGCCTTGATTGATGCTTACCAAAGCATTTTGCGTTGGGCTCTGGCGCACAGGCTCATCACGGTGCTGCTGGCCGCAGGCATCTTTGTCGGCAGCCTGTTCATGGTGCCACTGTTGGGCACAGAGTTTGTGCCCAAGTCTGATTTTTCAGAGACCAATCTCACGTTCAACACGCCGGTGGGCTCATCGCTGGAAGTGACGGAAGCGCGTGCGCGTCAAGTGGAAGGCATCATTCGCTCCTTTCCCGAGGTCAACTACACCCTGACCACCATCAACACTGGCAACGCGCAGGGCAAGATGTACGCCAGCATTTACATCCGGCTGATCGACCGCAAGCAGCGCACACGCACGGTAGACGAAATGTCCACCGTGCTGCGTCAGCGCTTGCGCGAGGTGCCGGGCATCGTCGTGACCCACGTCGGGCTGCTTGACCCGGTGGGCGGGCAAAAGCAAATTTCGTTTTCTATTTCTGGTGCAGACATGGGCGAGCTCTCGCGCCTGAACGCCCTGGCCCTGGAAAAAATCCGCGCTGTGCCGGGTCTGGTGGACGTGGACTCCAGCCTGAAGCCGGACAAACCGACGCTGGACGTGCAGGTCAGGCGTGACGTGGCGTCTGACCTGGGCTTGAGCGTGGCACAAATCGGCACCAGTCTGCGCACCTTGGTTGCGGGCCAAATGGTGGGCAACTGGCGCGCACCTGACGACCAAACCTACGATGTAAACGTGCGCCTGTCACCCCAATCACGCAACCAGCCCGAAGACCTGAGCGCACTGCCCTTCGCGCTCGGCCAGCAGGCCGACGGCAGTGCGCAGGTGGTGCGTCTCAGCCAGGTGGCCAAGGTGACTGAGTCGACTGGCAGCAACCAGATCAACCGGCGTGACCTGACCCGTGAGGTGGCCATCACCGGCAACGTGTCAGGCCGCTCAGCCGGTGAAGTGTCGGCTGACATCAAGACCGCCATGGACAGCGTCGCCATGCCGCCCGGCTACAGCTACAAGTTCAGCGGCTCAGTCAAAGACATGGCCGAAGCTTTTGATTACGCCATTTCAGCGCTGGTACTGGCAGTCATTTTCATTTACATGATTCTGGCCAGCCAGTTCAAGAGCTTTCTCCAGCCTCTGGCGCTCATGACAGCACTGCCGCTGACCCTGATTGGCGTGGTGCTGGCGCTGATGCTGTTCAACTCGACGCTGTCGATGTTTTCGGTGATTGGCGTGGTGATGCTGATGGGCCTGGTGACCAAAAACGCCATTTTGCTGGTGGACTTTGCCATCCGGGCGCGGGAACCCTCGGTTGACGCACAGGGCAAGCCAGTGGCCGGCATGAACCGCCATGACGCCCTGCTGATGGCTGCCAAAGTGCGGCTACGGCCGATTCTGATGACCACACTGGCCATGATTTTCGGCATGCTGCCGCTCGCCTTTGCCTTGTCTGAGGGCTCTGAAATGCGCGCTCCTATGGGCCAGGCCGTCATTGGCGGGGTCATCACCTCGTCACTGTTGACCTTGGTGGTGGTGCCCGTGGTGTACTGTTATATGGATGACCTTGCGCAATGGCTGATGAAATTTTGGCGTAAACCCGCCGCACGCACTGCGCCAAACACGGGCATTGACAATGCCGCAAGTTAAAATCAAAAAATCACATTAACATACCCCCAGGAGTACCTAAATGAACTTACCAAATATAGAACAAGCCCGCTTTTACATGATCGAGCAACAGGTTCGCCCTTGGGACGTGTCTGATGCCGCGGTGCTCGACTTGCTGGCCACCGTGAAGCGTGAAGATTTTGTGCCGCTGGCACAAAAAGCGCTGGCCTTTGCTGATCTGGCCATTGCCCTGCCTGGCGGTCAAAGCATGCTGCCACCCCGTGTACAAGCGCGCTTGTTGCAAGACGCTGCCGTCAAGCCGACCGACAAAGTGCTGGAAATTGGCACTGGGTCCGGTTACATGACCGCCCTGCTGGCGCATCAGGCACAGCGCGTGATTTCTCTCGAGATCAACCCCGAAATAGCCGACATGGCCCGTGCCAACCTGCAACGCGCTGGCATTCACAATGTTGAAGTGCGCCAGATGGATGGCAGCAAGGGTGCTGCCGCAGAGGCCCCGTATGACGTGATCTTGCTGGGTGGCTCGGTTTTTGAAGTGCCGCAGGCGCTGCTGACGCAGCTCAAGATCGGTGGCCGCCTGATTGCCATTGTGGGAAAAGAACCCATCATGCATGCGCAAGTCATCACCCGCACGACCGAAACCAATTTCACGGCCACCGACAAATGGGACGACAACGCCCCCCCCCTGGTCAGCTTTCCCCAACCCGACACCTTCAAGTTTTAAACATGGTCACACAAGTCCGCCCGATACAACTCAAAGACTGGCTCGAATCTGTTCGCGGCCACGGCAACCCGGTGGTGCTGGATGTGCGCGAGCCGTCCGAGTTGCGCACCGCCAGCATCAAGGCCGATGGCTTCGAGCTCATCACCATCCCGATGGGCGTGATCCCGCCGCGCCTGAATGAACTCGACCCCAACCAGCCGGTGGCTTGCCTGTGCCACCACGGGGCACGCAGCATGCAAGTGGCTTCTTTTTTAAAAGCACGTGGTTTCAAGCACGTGGCCAACGTGGCCGGCGGCATCAACGCCTGGTCCTCTGAAGTTGACCCCAGCGTGCCACGCTACTGATTCACCGCGCACAAAAAGCACATCTGGCCCGGCTCTCTCTTGGCTTCTTACTTCAGGCACATCATGACAAACATGCGTCAACTCCCCCTCACCCTGGCCCTTTTTGGCGCTGTCGCGCTACCCGCGCAGGCCCAAAGTCTGGTGGCGCTGTATGACGCTGCCCGCGGATTTGATGCCAGCTACCAGTCGGCCAAGTCGCAATACGAGGCCAGTTTGTACAAAGCAGAACAGGCCAAGGCCGGGCTGTTGCCCAGTGCCGGTCTGTCGATGGGTGTCAACCGCGCCAATATGACAAGTGACACGGCCGAATTTGACAAGGGCTCTTACGGCAACCAAAACGCCACCGTGAGCGCAAGTCAGCCGCTGTATCACCCCGCCAACCGGGCCGCCGCAGAACAAGGGAAAAAGTCGGTTAATGTCGCCAAAGCGCAGCTGCAAGCGGCTGACCAGGCGCTGGTTGTGCGCGTCAGTCAGGCCTACTTTGACGTACTGGCTTCCAACGACAACCTGAATTTTATCAAGGCCCAAAAATCAGCGGTGTCTGAGCAACTGGAAGCCGCCAAGCGCACCTTTGAAGTGGGCACCACCACCATCACGGACACGCGCGAGGCGCAGGCCCGCTTCGATTTGACGATGGCGCAGGAAATTGCCGCTGAAAATGATTTGCGCGTAAAAAAAGTCGCGCTTGATCAACTTACCGGCAAAAGCATGGCCAACCCCAATCCGCTGCGGGTGCCGTTGGTGATTGCACCCATCGCACCAGACGACGTGAACCTGTGGGTGACTCAATCTGAGGAATTAAGCCCTGCAGTGCAGCAAGCAAAACTGGGCCTGGAAGTGGCACAACTCGAAACCCAAAAGGCCCAGGCCGGTCACAAGCCCACACTGGATTTGGTCGGCAGCTACAGTGTGACCCAGAACAACAAGTCACCCAGTTGGGCCAAGGACTACCGCACCAATGTGGCATCGGTCGGCTTGAGCTTGAACCTGCCGCTGTTTGCCGGCTTTGCCACACAAAACCGCATCAAGGAAACCCTGGCCCTGGAAGACAAAGCCCGCAGCGACCTGGAAGCAACCAAGCGTGATGTGGCACAAACCACCCGTACCGCATTTTTTGGTGCGGATTCACTTTTGGGCCAGGTCAAAGCGCTGGAAGCCGCCGAAGCCTCCAGCCAAAGCGCGCTGGATGCCACCAAGCTTGGCTACCAAGTGGGCGTGCGCATCAACATTGATGTGCTGAACGCCCAAACCGCGCTGTTTGATACCAAGGCCAAGCTGGCCAAGGCGCGCTACGACCTACTGTTGGCTGGCCTGAAGCTGCGCCAGGCCAATGGCACGCTCAAGGCGGATGACCTGAACGCGGTAAATGTGCTGCTGGTGAAATAAGCCTGTGACAAGACAGGGCCAGGGCCAGGGCCAGGGCGCATCTTGAAAGCCAGAGTCACGGTAAAGATTGACCTTCAAATCCCATAACCATAAAATTTTCCGAAGAAATGTATTGAAATTTTTAACTAGTGCCTGACCGAAAACCCCATTCTCCCTAAGAGACACCCCAAAAACGGCGCGTGAAGATTTTCCGAATCGGGGCGTTCTTGCCCAATCTTTGCCCATTCCCCCCATGTTTGCGCCTTTTTGGGCCAAATCTTCGCTGCTTCGCTGCCCCTTCTTGAACGGCCAAACCAATGACCTGAAATTGCTGCTTGCTCATCCGTTCCTACTCAAAAATAGTAGCGAATTTTGAACTGTTTTTCACCCCAAACACTTAAAATATGAGAGCAAATTCCTGCTGCAATCTGACCCATATCAAAGCCATGCGTCTCCTCCAAAATCAGCAAATGCTCATCGGTGAAGTCGATGTCTCCAATGTCACCTTCAACCTCAAATCGCGCGACGACATCCCAAAAATCCTGCGTGGCCTGCAGCACCTCTACACCACCGAGCCCCTGCGCGAGAACATCTTTGCCTTGCTGGAAAAAAACATTCAACCCAGCGTCGACAAGTCCATCGGTCGCCCCGGCATGACCCTGTGGCGCATTCTGGTCTGCGGGGTGGTGCGCCTGGACCTCAATTGCGACTACGACCGCCTGCTCGAACTCGTCAACCAGCACAGCACCCTGCGTGAGATGCTTGGCCACGGCCCCTTTGACGATCATCTCTACAGCCTGCAAAGCCTCAAAGACAATGTTCGCCTGCTCACGCCTGAGCTGCTCGATCAGATCAACCAGATCATCGTAGTCAGCGGCCATGTGCTGGCTAAAAAAAAGCCAGATCAAAACCTGCGTGGGCGCTGCGACTCCTTTGTTCTTGAAACCCACGTTCACTTTCCCACCGACATCAATTTGCTGCTCGATGCCATGCGCAAGACCATCACACTTACCACCCGCCTGTGTGAGAGCCAAGGTCTGCCAGGCTGGCGTCAGCACGCCTATATCTTCAACCAAGTCAAGCGCCATGCGCGCACGGCGCAGAACAAAAAGCGCAGCAAAGCCAAAACCCCTGAGCTGCTAGAGAAAAACCAGCAAGCGCTGATCCAGGCCCACCAAGACTACCTGCAAGTCGCCCAGAGCGCCCTGGACAAAGCCAGAGCCTCACTGGCGCATCTGGCGCCCACAGCCCAAGTCGACCCCTTGGTCATGTCCCAGAAGCAGGAGATTGTTGACTTCATGGCGCACGCCGATCGGCAGATTGAGCAGATTCGCCGACGCGTCATACAGGGTGAGGCGATTGCGCATGCAGAGAAAGTCTTCTCGATCTTTCAACCTCATACCGAATGGATCAGCAAAGGCAAGGCCGGTGTGCCAGTGGAGCTGGGCTTGAAGGTCTGCATCCTGGAAGACCAGTACCAATTCATCCTGCACCACAAGGTCATGCAGCAGCTCAGCGACGAACAGGTGACCCTTGAGATGGTGGCACAGTCCAAACAGCGCTTCCCCAGCCTGGCTGTGTGCAGCTTTGACAAGGGCTTTCACAGCAAAGCCAACCAAGAAGCGCTCAAAGAGCAACTCGAGCTGGTGGTGCTGCCCAGAAAGGGCAAGCTCAGCCGTCAGGCCAAGGAGATTGAGGGCGCCCCCGAGTTTGTGCGCGCGCGCCGTGCTCACTCAGCGGTGGAGTCGGCCATCAATGGCCTGGAAGTGCATGGCCTGGATGTCTGTCTGGATCACGGCATTGAGGGCTTCAAGCGCTATGTGGCGTGGGCCGTGGTGGCCAGAAACATTCACCGCATTGGGGCGATTTTGTGGCAGAAAGATGTTGAGGCTGAGCAGCGACGCAGTCAAAGTGCCAAGCCAGCGGTCAACCAGAGACGAACTGCGTAGCTCAATGCCGGATGGGTGGAAACACCCCCCAGTTTTGATAGCAAAAGAGACGGCCAAAGGGGCAAGCGCGGGCGAAAACAGGCCCATCTTGGGCGACGGGGATCAAACAAAGAGGAATCCGTTGGTCAAGGCTAAAAAATACATGGGGTATACCCTATGTGCTCAAAGTTTAAGCAGCGGGTCGTGCCGTTTTTATGGGGTTTTCGGTCAGGCACTAAATAAGAATATTTTCAAGACAACGGCCTCTCACGGCACATGAATCACAGCTTTGGCAAGCATAACCTTGCTGTTTTTCTGATAGTCTATACCATGCGAGGATGCTAAAAATGTACAACAAGCTTGGGCGCAACAGGCTGTCCATCCAAGTCCTACAGTAAGCTCGGAATCTTACGTTTTGCTACCGGCCGGATGTACCGGGCCAAAGTGACGTCGCTGGTGTGCCCGGTTTGCTCCCGAATTTGCCAGGGCTGGAGTCCCACCATAGCGGCCTCTGTGCAGTATCCCGCCCGAAGGCTGTGCCCTGAAACTTTGCTGGCAGCCGCTTTGCCCC